>NZ_AKIX01000059.1:0-42335 GCF_000282075.1 Brevibacillus sp. BC25 | reverse complement strand
CAGCCAATACCGTCTCGGAAATATCGGAAGGCGTTGAACAGGTGGCTGTGGCTGCCGAATCTACATCGGTTGCCACGACCCGTACGTTTGAGAGAGCGCAAGGCGGAATGGAGTTAGTGGAGAACGTAATCAATACGGTAAGACGTGCCACTGGTGAGGTAGAACGTACTGCAGGGCAAATGCACAATCTTCGTGAACGGGCTCGTGAAATTACGAGCATCGTCGAAATGATTACGAGTATTGCCTCGCAAACGAATTTGTTGGCGCTGAATGCAGCCATTGAGGCTGCCCGTGCTGGAGATGCTGGACGAGGCTTCTCGGTTGTAGCCAGTGAGGTTCGCAAGCTCGCAGAGGAAAGCAGCTCCTTCTCTGAGCGTATCGCTGCCATTGCCCATTCGATCAATGATGAGGCAATGGATATGAGCAACCATATGGACGAGATCGTTACCATGGTGAGTGGAGGCTTGCAGTCTGTAGAGTCTGTGGGTACTGCTTTCCAAAATATCGTGGCAGAGATTCAATCGGCTGCAGAGCAGAGCGAATCGATGACGGCGACCTCGGAAGAGATGGCGGCAGGTAATCAGGTTGTGACGAACTCTATGCAGCGTCTTGCCACCATGTCGGATGAAATTAGTGACTCTATCTCAGGTGTGGTAGAGACAGTGGATGAACAATTGAATTCGATTGCACGCATTAATGAAAACGTAGAACAATTGAAAAAAATGGCGGACGAGCTAACGCAAAATGTGAGCCGATTCGTCATTTAAGAAAGTGTCCCTTCTGCTAGTTGCGGAAGGGATTTTTTTGTGTAACCAGATGTCTTTCGAGAAGATAATCTTGCCGTTTTTGTGTGAATATTTTCCTTTCATGATGGTGAGAATAAAACCATGAATGGAGGGAAGAGACTGCTATGAAACGGAATGGATACCTCGCTCTATGCTTCGTTATGTGCTTTACCATCTTTTCTCCGATGGCTATCGCCAAAGAAAAGGCTGGACAGCAAAAGGGTGACAATCATTTTGCCCCACTAGCTTCTTCCGCAGTGATGATTGAAGCCGATACGGGAACAGTCTTGTATGAAAAGAACGCCAATGAAAAAATGCCACCCGCCAGTATCACCAAAGTAATGACCATGCTTTTGATCATGGAAGCGGTGGAGCGGGGAGAGCTTAAGCTTACCGATAAGGTTCGAACAAGTGAAAGAGCAGCATCGATGGGCGGGTCGCAAATTTTTCTACAGCCCGGTGAAGAAATGACGGTAGAGGACATGCTGAAAGGGATTGCGATTGCTTCTGGGAATGATGCCTCTGTAGCGATGGCTGAGCACTTGGCTGGGACAGAAGAGAGTTTTGTCGCGCGAATGAATGAACGTGCACAGCAGCTCGGTATGAAAAATACGCATTTTGTAAACTCCAATGGACTTCCTGCCGCGAATCACTACTCTTCGGCAGCAGATATTGCGATCATGTCACGCGAGCTCTTAAAGCACGAAGGCATTACGAAGTTCACCGGTACGTACCAAGACTATTTGCGAAAAGATACAGAAAGCCCCTTTTGGCTTGTGAATACGAACAAGTTGGTGCGTTTTTATGAAGGGGTGGACGGTTTGAAAACAGGGTACACAGGCGAAGCGAAATACTGTTTAACAGCGACTGCCAAACGCAACAACATGCGTGTCATTGCAGTCGTCATGGGTGAGCCTGATGTAAAAACGCGCAACAATGAGGTTTCGACCATGTTCAATTACGCATTCACGCACTTTCAGGTGACGCCGATGTACAAAAAGGGAGAACCTGTGCGAGCATTGGTTGTGGATAAAGGTCAGAAAGCGCAGATCAATGCGGTGACACCCCATGCGGTTAGCTTGTTGATGAAAAAAGGAGAATCGGCGGATACCTTCCAGAAGGAAATTGTCATCAACCAAGCGATCAGTGCACCTGTAGCAAAGGACCAAGTAATTGGACACATTTTCATCCGCACGAAAGATGGCAAGGAAGTAAACCGTATCGATCTGTTACCAGAAGATCAGATAGATAAAGCCAACATGTGGGAGATTCTCAAGCGAACCACCAAGAGCGTTTTGATTAGCTACTGACAGACAGCATGAGCGCGAAAAGAATCGAGTTGCCCCGAATGGAATGGCGCGGCTGCTCGATTTTTTTGTTCTTTTGTCGGCTGGCAGGAATTGGTTTCATCGAGGAAGAAAGAGAGTTTCTATCAAGGGAGAAGGAGTGTGTCAGCTATGAGTTTACGAGTTGCGATGGAAACACGGCAGGACGTGCTAGTGATCCGTTTGCAGGGTGAGCTGGATCATCATACGGCAGAGGAGTTGCGCAAGAAGGCGGATGATCTTTTGCGTACCTCTACTATACGCCATATTGTGCTGAGTCTGGCTGATTTGACGTTTATGGACAGCTCTGGTATCGGGGTTATTTTGGGAAGATACAAGCAGATTTCTGCCCGATCTGGAGAAATGTACGTCTGCTCGATCAATCCTACGATCTATCGAATATTCGAGATGTCCGGGTTATTCAAGGTGATCAAGTTTCGCGAAAACGAAGCGGATGCTTTGCATGTTCTGGGGGTGGCGTAATGATGGTTCAGCGTAACTTTATGTCAGTATCGTTTGCAGCATTGAGCCAAAATGAAGCATTCGCACGTGTAGCAGTTGCAGCCTTCATATCCCAACTCGATATTACGATGGACGAGCTGGAAGAAATCAAAACCGTTATATCCGAGGCTGTTACCAATGCCATTATTCATGGTTATGACGAAAATCCAGAGGGTGTGGTACAGATCTCTGTGCGAATTCAAGAGGACAGCATTGATCTGATTGTGGAAGACAATGGACGAGGAATTGAGGATGTGGAGCAGGCCATGCAGCCACTCTATACGACGAAGCCGGAGCTTGAGCGCTCTGGAATGGGCTTTACTATTATGGAGAATTTCATGGATTCTTTGGAAGTGGCAACAGTTGTGGGTAAAGGAACAACTGTGCGCCTCACCAAACGCCTTGCGTTTGCCAAAGCCTTGCAAAATTAGGGGTAGTGCCTATGGGTGCCGATATCAAAAACGCGAGTCAACCATTTCTGACCAATGACCAAGTAAAAGAGCTAATCGCCAAAAGCCAAGCTGGCGACACTGAGGCACGAGAGCTTTTAGTCAACAGCAATATTCGACTGGTCTGGTCCGTCGTTCAGCGCTTTATCAACCGTGGATACGAAGCGGATGATTTGTTTCAGATCGGTTGTATTGGCCTATTGAAAGCCGTAGACAAGTTTGATCTCTCCTATGATGTTCGATTCTCAACCTATGCTGTGCCGATGATTATTGGAGAAATTCAACGCTTCTTACGCGATGACGGTACAGTCAAGGTAAGTCGATCACTCAAAGAAACAGCTAATAAGGTACGACGAACAAAGGATGAGCTGTACAAGCAATTCGGTCGCGCACCTACGATTGCTGAGGTTGCGGACGCGGTGGGGATTACGCCAGAAGAAGTCGTGTTTGCGCAAGAAGCGAATCGGGCACCTTCTTCCATCCATGAAACGGTTTTTGAAAATGACGGGGACCCCATTACATTGATCGATCAGATTGCGGATGAAGGGGTCAACAAATGGTTTGAAAAAATTGCACTCAAGGATGCGATCAGTCGATTGAGCGAGCGGGAGCAACTCATTGTCTATCTGCGCTACTACAAGGATCAGACGCAGTCGGAAGTAGCGGAGAGGCTGGGAATCTCGCAAGTGCAGGTATCGCGCCTCGAGAAGCGCATTTTACAAACAATCAAAGAGCAAATTGAGCATTAACAGATGCCAACACTCCGGTCACTATGTGGCTGGGGTGTTTTGTTTTGTGAAAAACGACTCGACTTTCTTCATTAAACAGAATGTGATCGCTTGTGGTCAGCAAATAAACGATCATTTCCGTTTATTTGCATGGGTTTTGTGGCTCGGCACATACTAGCGAATAATCAGGTATGTGATGGAAGGGGGAAGGTACCATGAAAGACGCGTTGTTTCTGCGCCTGAGAAAGCGATTGGCCGTACAGCCACAAGCCATGATTATGCTTGGGGACATTTGCCAGCTTTACTGGGATGGAGAGCGCGAGGAAGCGTTAAAGCGGATGCCCATTTACCAGACAAAGCCAACAGATGGCAATTTGATCATTATCGATATTATGCAGGTGATTAAAAGGCTGCGCTCTGTCTATCCTGACGTGGAATTGGACGTCCAGGGTGCTCCCCAAATCATAGTGGAAGTACTCAATCCACGAAAGAAATCGAACCCGATTTTGGTGGCGATGGTGTGGATTCTGTTGTTCATTGGCTCAGGCTTGGCGATCATGAATTTCCATACTGATGTCAGCATGATGCAGGTTCACGAACGAATCTACTATTTGATTACAGGTGAAAAAAGCCATCAGCCTTTGTGGTTGCAAATCCCATACTCCATCGGAATCGGCTTGGGGATGATTCTGTTTTTCAATCATATCTTCCAGAAAAAAATCAACGAAGAACCTAGTCCGCTAGAAGTGGAATTGTTTATGTATCAGCAAAGCCTGGATCAATACTACATACAAAATGAAAACAAGGAAAACCAACGGACGAAGAAATGAGCGTCATCAAATGCTTGTTGCTTATGTTGATCGGGCTAGGTGGAGGTCTTGCAGTTGGGAGTGGGCTGGTCGCGTTTATTACCGTTCTGGACATCATTCCGAGGTTGACACAATTAACGAATGCTCATCGATATATCCGTTCGCTGGAATGGGCTTTGGTAGCAGGGGCACTTTTTTTTACGTTCATTGATTTTTTTCACTGGGGTGCTCATTTGCCCGATATCGTTTCTTCGATTTACGGGATATTTGCAGGAATATTTGTGGGGACACTCGCCGCAGGCTTAACAGAGGTACTGAATGTCTTCCCGATATTAGCGAAGCGAATCCACATGGATGGCAGCCTTCTCTTTCTGTTGATGGCAGTGGTTTTGGGAAAAGTGACAGGTTCCTTACTGCAATGGCTGCTCCATCTGTGAAATGGTAAATACCACTATTCATAGGCATCTTTAGAAAAAGGAAGGATATAGGAAGAAAGCTTACAGAGGGAGTGAAAGGGCATGGCAACCAAAACAAAATCCAAAAATCCCGGATCGATGCAGATGACAAAACAACTGTATCAACAGCAGGCTTCCAAGTTCCAGCCCAAACGAAATGTTCTGCTGAACTCGTTTCGTGCTTTCTGGGTAGGAGGGACCATATGTTTGCTGGGTCAAGCCATTCAAAATATGTATATTACCTTTTTCGGATTTACGGAGAAAACGGCAAGCAATCCGACCGTTGCGACGCTCATTTTTCTATCCGTTTTGCTGACAGGGTTAGGTGTGTATGACAATATCGGGCAGTATGCCGGAGCAGGATCAGCTGTGCCTGTTACAGGCTTTGCCAACTCGATTGCTTCTGCTGCCATCGAACATCGGAGCGAAGGGTATGTGCTCGGCGTTGGGGGAAATATGTTTAAGCTGGCTGGTTCGGTCATTGTATTTGGGGTTGTTGCAGCGTTCATTGCGGGAATTTTAAAGAGCCTGATCAACATGTTTTTCTAAGGGAGGGCTGGCGGTGTCAAACAATCAACCAGTGAAACGAGTCAATCGGCAAACCTGGCACTTCGATCAAAATGTTCGCTTGCAAAGCTCGGCAGTAGCTGTGGGACCAAAAGAAGGTGAGGGGCCGCTGGCACACCTGTTTGATAAGATCCACGACGATATGTATGCAGGCCAACAGACGTGGGAAGACGCTGAACGCCAGTTGATGGAGGATGCAGTCAACACCTTGCTGCAAAAGGCGGGGATCACGGGCAAAGATGTGGATATTATTCTCGCCGGTGATCTATTGAATCAGAACATCACCACCAATTTTGCAGCAGAAAAGGTGGCGATTCCGCTTTTGGGCATGTACGGAGCTTGTTCTACCTCGATGTTGACACTGGCAAATGCGGCGGCTTTGGTAAACGCAGGCTATGCGAACAGGGCGATTGCTGCTTGCAGTAGCCACAATGCCACAGCGGAAAGGCAGTATCGTTATCCCACGGAATATGGAGGCCAGAAGCCCCCAAGCGCCCAGTGGACAGTGACAGGAGCCGGCGCTGGATTGGTCGGGATAGGTGGAAATGGTCCGCGCATTACGCATGCGACGATGGGAAAAGTAGTGGATATGGGGATTAAAGACCCGTTTGACATGGGGACGGCTATGGCTCCAGCAGCGGCTTCGACGATCCAGACGCATTTTCAAGATACGGGGCGCTCCCCACAAGCCTATGATTTGATCGTGACTGGTGACCTGGCAGCTGTCGGGTTTCCGATTCTAAAAGAGCTCATGTTGACAGAAGGATACGATATGGATCAAGTCTACAATGATTGCGGGTTAATGATTTACTCCCCCGATCAGGATGTATTTGCAGGCGGGAGCGGTTGTGCCAGCAGTGCAGTGGTCACGTATAGCTACATTTTGGATCAACTCAACCGTGGGTTACTGAAAAACGTGTTGGTCTGTGCCACGGGAGCCCTTTTAAGCCCGGTAAGCTATCAGCAGGGCAATTCGATACCGTGCATCGCCCATGCGGTTGCACTGGAAGGAGGAAAATGATGGAGTACCTGATTGCTTTTGTCGTAGGGGGATTGGTTTGTGTAGTAGGTCAACTACTTCTGGATGTTGGAAAACTAACGCCTGCTCATGTCATGAGTACGCTGGTTGTGGCAGGAGTGTTTCTCGATTTTATCGGTGTGTATGACAAGTTTATTGATTTCGCAGGCGCAGGTGCGACAGTACCGATTACGAGCTTCGGTCATTCTTTGTACCATGGAGCTATCAGCGAGGCTGAGCAACATGGGTTGATCGGTGTGGCTACGGGGATTTTTGAGGTCACGAGTGCGGGTATATCGGCTGCGATTGCATTCGGATTTTTTGCCTCACTCATCTTTAAACCAAAAGGGTAAGTCCAGGCAGTAAAAGGCGGTGACCCAGCATGGACACAGTACGCCGGAAAGTCATATTGGTGACAGACGGAGATCATATTGCCCAAAAAGTTATCGAGAATGTCGCTAAGCAATTTGGTGGTCGATGTATATCCTTGTCTGCCGGGAATCCGACTCCATTACGAGGCAATCAGATGGTCGAGCTAATAAAAATGACACCATATGATCCTGTCATCGTCATGTTCGATGACAACGGAGATTACGGCAAGGGTAGAGGGGAACGAGCACTCGAATACGTGGTGAAGCATCCTGATATCGAAGTAATCGGTGCGATTGCAGTGGCCTCAAATACACAATGGGTCAAGGGTGCGACGGTCGCTTATTCCGTAAACAACCAAGGACAAATTGTAGACGAAGCGGTGGACAAGGACGGGTACGCAGACGAGCAACTTCAGCATCATATTTATGGTGATACGGTAGACATCTTGAATTACTTGCATGTGCCGAATGTCATCGGTATTGGAGATATAGGCAAAATGGAAGGCAGGGATAGTTTGCAAAACGGTTGTCCTATCACAACGAGAGCGGTGCAATGGATAATGGAAAGGAGCGGCGCTCATGGCACAGGTCACGGAAAAACGGCATCCCATCTCAACTTATCTTGAAGAGAATCAGAGGTATTTGAACGACAGACTTGGTGTCGGTAAGAGCTTTGATATTGGGGTCCATGATTTTTATGTGGGTCATAGACGAATGTTGTTGTATTACATAAATGGCTTCGCAGAAAGCTTACTCATTTCGCAGGTCATGCGTGAGTTAAATGATGTGCGTGACCGGGAGCTGGCGGACGACGCTTTCGACCAGCTGTTCCACAAATTCATCCCTTTCTTTCAGCTCAGCAAGGTGGAAACGACAGACGAATTCATGGACAAATTACTCGTCGGTCAAGTAGGGCTTATCATCGACCGATCGCGTCACGCGATTATTCTCGATGCAAAAATACTGCCAAATCGTTCACCACAGGAGCCAGATACGGAGCGCATCGTTCGGGGAGCGCATGACGGCTTTACAGAAGTCCTGATAACCAATACGACTCTAACGCGTCGAAGGATTCGTGACGAACGGCTCCGATTCGAAATCATGCAGATTGGGGAACGTACCAAGACAGACGTTGCGGTTGCCTACTTGCATGATGTAGCGAATGAAGAGCTGGTCCAAACGTTAAAGGAGCGTCTACAAAACATCCAGATTGACGGGATACCGATGGCGGAAAAAACCGTCGAAGAATTTATCATTGGAAAAACGTTGAATCCCTTCCCGCTGGTGCGATACACAGAGCGCCCCGATGTAGCCGCTGTACATCTATTGGAAGGTCACGTACTGATTTATGTGGATACTTCGCCGAGTGTTATGATCACACCCGCTACTTACTTTCATCATGTACAACATGCGGAGGAATATCGGCAAACACCTGTAATCGGTGCTTATCTGCGCTGGGTTCGTTTTTTTGGAATCTTTGCTTCCGTTTTTATTTTACCGATCTGGTTGCTCTTGGTTATGCACCCTTCCATGATACCGGAGCCGCTTCACTTCCTAGGGATCAAAAAGATGGGGAGCATTCCTATTTTGGCACAATTCGTGATCGCTGAGGTCGGTCTGGACTTGATGCGGATGGCCGCCATTCATACGCCGGCGCCGCTGTCGATTGCCGTAGGCTTATTGGCCGCGATTCTGGTAGGGGATGTGGCGATCAAGGTAGGACTCCTTGCGCCAGAGGTTATCTTGTATTTGGCAGTGGCGGCAATCGGGATGTATGCGACTCCCAGTTATGAGTTGAGCTTGGCCAATCGACTGATTCGCTTGTTCCTGATTCTCATGGTGGGCTTTTTCTCCACACCGGGACTGATGATCGGACTTACGCTTATCCTGATTTTCTTGGCTTCCACCCGTTCGCTGAATACGCCTTACTTATGGCCGTTCATTCCATTCAACTACAAAGGGATGAAGGATATTGTGGTACGGCTGGCTGTGCCAAGCAAAAATAACAGGCCGAGTATCGTTCGCTCGCAAAATTCCTCTCGGCAATAATATTCTGAAAACGGATGACTTCACCCATTGTCAAACGCACAGCCTTGTAGTAAATTGTAGGGAAGCCTTACGAACAAAAGTTTCTGTATGGCAACTGACGCTCCTCGTTGGTTGCCTTTCTTTATAAAAGATTGTCTATATACATCATCGGTGCGAATGAATTGGGGAGGAAACGAAACATGTACTTACACGGGACAAGTCGAGTGAATGAACAAGGAAACTTGGAAATCGGAGGCTGTGATACGACACAGCTAGCTGCTACTTACGGAACACCTTTATATGTGTATGACGAACAACAAATTCGCACCAAGTGCCGGGAATTTGTCAATGCGTTTCACAATACGGGTTTTTCCTTCCAGGTTGCTTACGCAAGCAAAGCTTTTTGCACGATGGCGATGTGCAAGTTGATTGAAGAGGAAGGCTTGTCACTCGATGTAGTATCTGGCGGCGAATTGTATACGGCTCTGCAAGCTGGATTCCCCGTTGAACGCATCCATTTCCATGGCAACAACAAATCTCATGATGAGTTAATCATGGCGCTGGATGCCAAAATTGGCTGTTTCGTTGTGGACAACTTTTATGAGCTGCACATCTTGGCGCAATTGGCCGAAGAGCGGAACGAAAAGGTCTCCGTTCTCTTGCGTGTCACACCGGGTGTAGAAGCTCATACGCATGAATACATTTCTACAGGGCAGATCGACTCCAAGTTTGGCTTTGATGTGCAAAACGGCCAGGCTCTTGAAGCGATTCAATTCTCTCACGAAAGCAATCATCTCCATTTATTGGGAGTTCATAGCCATATTGGTTCACAAATATTTGAAACAGAAGGCTTCCTCGTCGCTGTCAAACGTTTGACAGAACTGTTGGGCGAAGCAAAAGGAAAACTTGGATTCTTGCCAGAAGTACTGAATGTAGGAGGCGGCTTCGGGATTCGGTATGTAGAAGGCGATACACCGCAGCCAGCGGAAACGTATATCAAAGCCATTACAGATATCGTTCGCCAAGAGCTCACAGCGCTTGCGATTCCTCTACCTGAGATTTGGATCGAGCCAGGTCGGAGTATTGCAGGGGATGCAGGGACAACCTTGTACCGAATTGGATCGCAAAAGAACATTCCAAATGTCCGGAAATATATTGCGGTCGATGGTGGCATGACAGACAATCTGCGACCAGCTTTGTACGATGCAGAATATGAAGCAGCGATTGCGAACAAAATGAATGCGCCTGCCACAGAAGTTGTTTCCATTGCAGGGAAGTGCTGTGAGTCAGGTGATATGCTCATCTGGGATGTGAAGCTGCCAGAAGCACAGGCGGGCGATATTCTCGCAGTTCCAAGCACAGGTGCCTATGGGTATTCGATGGCGAACAACTACAATCGGATCGCTCGTCCTGCTGTTGTATTTGTCAAGGACGGAGAAGCAGAAGTGGTCGTACGACGCGAAACGTACGCAGAAGTAGTTGGTCACGATGTTTTGCCAAAACGCGCGCAGCTAATGCGCTAAACTTCATAAAAAATGAACAAACCTTCCTGATCTTTTGGGAAGGTTTTGTATTTCCTTCATCTCCCATTCATGATTGCTTAATGTTTTCTCGGCATAATGAAAGGGTGAGGGGGAGCGATTCATCATGTTGTCGACTCTTATGAAGCGGTTTCGACGAATACCCTACATTTCATTGGACAAACGCCAATGGATGAAGGCGATGATTCGGCAAGAAGTGGAGAGAGAGAGAAAAGTCGTCATGTTTTATATAGATATCGTCAAGCTGACAGAGGTAGAGCATCGCTATGGCGATACGAGTGCCAAGAGAGTTCTTCATATATTTGAAAGCATATTGCCAACTGTAGCTCGTCAAGCATTTGAAATCAAAGGGAGAATCATCGCGATTCAAAAGCTGTGGGGAGATGATTTTGCGATCTACACTTCCTTTTCGAAAACGATGAGTGAGGAAGATTGTCAAATGCTATCGATTCATTTTCAGGAGTTGGCTGAACGACAGTTAAATCGACAAGTGAGCTTCGTCAATCGTGAGGAGCTTCGCGTCCATATCGGCTATGCGGAAATCATCGGAGAAGATATCGTGAAAGAGATGTATACCTCTGTCAAACACGCTGTACATATGGCTAAGTATGGGATTACTTCCGAAAAATATACGCACATCAGACAATTTCATAAGCTGCTAGCAGAAGAAAACGTCCAGATGCATTTCATGCCGATCATTCATTTGCCAAATGGCGAAGCTTTGGGATGGGAGGCATTGGCGCGAGGACCGGTTAACAGTCTCTTTGCAACTCCCGCTGCCTTGTTCAATTATGCGCAAGAGACGGATACGGTGTTTCGTTTGGAGCATATATGTCGCAAGCGGGCATTGGAGCATATACGCTACCTGAAGCCGCATGAAAAATTGTTCATCAATTTGGACCCACGGGCGATTGACGATCCGTTTCTGTTGCGTGGCAAAGTGCAAATGCTTTTGGCAAAGTATGAGTTGACGCCACAAAACATTGTTTTTGAAATTACAGAGCGCCACGCGATTACGAATTACGCTGCCTTTCGAAAAATCATTGAGGAGTACCGCAAGCAGGGCTATATGATTGCTGTAGATGATGCGGGAGCAGGGTATTCCAGCTTGGAGTCGATTACAGAAATCTATCCAGATTTTATTAAGCTCGATATGTCATTGATCCGTAATATCGATGTCGATCCGATTAAGCAGGCGTTGTTGGAGACGTTTGTATCCTTTGCTGACAAGGTGAACTGCAAAATCATAGCAGAAGGAATCGAGACAGAGCGTGAGCTGGAAACGCTCATGGATGTCGGTGTCATCTATGGACAGGGTTACTATTTAGGCAAGCCGGATAAAGGGATGGCGCAGCTATGTGGAACGGCTATGAACTTTCTGCGATTTACAATGGAAAGGCGGAGTGAGCAAGAAGCAGAGCCAATGCTGCCCACTCCGGCTATGACGGAAATCTTGGCGAAGACAATCAGTGTTGAAAAGGACGTGAAAGTAAGACGCATCCATGAGATTTTCGAACAAAATCAGCGGATTGAAAGCGTGGTAGTGCTGGAGAACGGCATACCAGTTGGACTTGTCATGCGGTTTTCTCTGTATCAAATTCTCGGTGGTCAATACGGAATCGCGTTGTATTATGAAAGGCCCGTTTCTCAAATCATGAATACCAACCCGCTCAAAGCTACCAAAGATGACAAGTTGGATGAGGTAGCGAAGCGGGCGATGGCCAGAGATGCTTATCATTTGTATGATGTGGTCATTATTATTGATGAGAATGGCGAGTACATCGGTATCGTTACCGTGCAGAAGCTGTTGGACAAAATGGCTTCCATCAAACTCGAGATGGCGAGCTCTGCCAATCCGCTGACAGGATTGCCGGGGAACGTGCAGATTGAAAGGGAATTGAATCAACGGCTGAAACGGATTGATCATCAGGTGGTCATCTACTGTGATCTCGACCGTTTCAAATGGTTTAACGATCGCTACGGATTTGAAGTGGGTGATCAGATTATTGTTCGAACGGCGAACTTGTTGCGGGAAGCCTCGAAATGGTACGGAAGCGGGTCGGACTTCATTGGGCATATTGGCGGAGATGATTTTATCCTGATTACGACAGCACAATGTGCGAATGATGTTGTCTTGTTTATCATGGATGCTTTTACGCCGTACTTTTCGGACATTTATGAAAAGCGCAGAATGGGTGACGGTCAGGAGCTCTCGATGTCGATGGCAGGTGTCGTCTTATATGCAGGGAAGTACACCAGTGCGGAACAAGTTGCAGAGAAGGCAGCGTACGTGAAAATGGTGGCAAAGGCGAAGGCGGGAACTGTTTTTATTACCGACTGTGAATTGCCTGGCGAAGAGCAGATCCGCGTCGAGGGATAAATTGGACGTCAATCGTTCTCCATGATAGAATGGGTACGTTAACTTTACAAGGTATGGAGGTTTTACATATGAAAAAAGCGCACATCACCATGGAAAATGGTAACCAAATCGAGCTGGAGCTGTTCGATCAAGAAGCTCCGGGCACAGTAGCAAACTTTGAGAAATTGGCTAACGAAGGCTTCTACAACGGTCTGTCCTTCCACCGTGTTATCCCTGGTTTCGTAGCACAAGGCGGATGCCCTTACGGAACAGGTACAGGCGGCCCTGGTTACACAATCAAATGTGAAACAAAAGGAAACCCACACAAGCATCTGCGCGGTTACCTGTCCATGGCACATGCAGGAAAAGACACTGGCGGAAGCCAATTCTTCATCTGCTACGATTCTTTCCCTCACCTCGATGGCGTACATACAGTATTTGGTCGCGTCACTTCCGGTCTGGAACACATTGATGCAATCAAGCAAGGCGATAAAATGGGTACAGTAAAAGTAGGCTAATAAAAGTTTTACGAACACCGATGAGGGAAACCTTGTCGGTGTTTTTTCGTCAGGATGCATGCTGGGTCCAGCTGGAATGGGGTTGTAAGCCTATCTATCTGCTGGTATGCTAGAAGATAGACGATTTTTATCAGGGGTTGTTCAAAAAGATGACTTTTTGAACGCGTATGATTGGAGGAAGCAATGGATCTTTTTCATTTTGATTGGAAAACGGTACCGTTTCGCTTGATCGCGTTCGTTATCGCTTTCACTTTGCATGAATGGGCGCATGCCTTTGTCGCTTGGAAGCTAGGTGACAATACGGCGAAATCGGAGGGCCGCTTAACATTAAATCCAATCCCGCATATTGATCCGTTTGGTTTGATTCTTATCTTGTTTGGTCCATTTGGGTGGGCGAAACCAGTGCCGATCAATCCTCTTCATTTTCGCGGGAACAAGCGATTAGGTATTGTGTATGTATCGGTAGCAGGACCGATCATTAACTTTATTTTGTCGATCTTGTTTTATATCGGGTACATACTGGTCCAATATTCGGGAGTCTTGGTAGGGATGAATGAAAAAGCAGTCTTTGCCATTGTGACAACGCTTGAATTTAGTATCATCATCAATGCGGCACTCTTTGTCTTTAACCTTTTGCCGATCCCACCATTGGATGGCTACAAAATATTGCGCTTCTTGTCTCCGCGCAGTTGGGATGCGAAATACTATCATTATGAGGTTTACGGACCGTGGATCTTGCTCTTGCTGATTTTCATTCCAGGTGTTAGCTCCACCATTTTCGGGATTCCACTTGCTATTGTAAGCACCTGGATTAAACAGATTGCAGTGAACATATTAAGCGTGTTCATCTAACGGAAACGAGGGACGACTTTTGGCTTACAGCATCAAACTTGATTCTTTTGAGGGACCACTCGATCTGTTGCTCCATCTGATCGACAAGGCTGAGGTGGACATCTACGACATACCGATAGCGGAAATTACGGAGCAATACCTCGCGACGATTGACAAGATGCAAGAGCTCCAACTGGATGTGGCCAGTGAGTTCGTAGTCATGGCGGCTACGCTCCTCTCTATTAAAAGCAAGATGCTGTTACCCAAAAAGGAGGAGCATGTCTTTCAGCAGTTCCTCGATATGGATGTAGACGAGATAGACCCGCGTGAAGAACTGATTGCGCGTCTGTTGGAGTACAAGCGCTATAAAATGCTTGCTGAGAACTTGCGAGAAATGGAAATCGGTCGTAATCAAGTTTTTACGCGTCCCGCAGAAAATTTATCTCCTTATGCGCGTGAAGAAGATCATACCGTAACGAATGTGACCCTTTACGATTTGATCAACGCTCTGGAAAAACTGGTGAAGAAAACGAAAGAAAAAGAACCGATGACCAAGGTGTCGCGCGACGAAATCTCCATCAAAGATCGGATGTCGGAGATACGCCAAGTGGTACGCGGTGGTGGGACGGTTCGGTTTTCTGAGTTGTTTACTCAAGGGGCGACGCGTACAGAGATTGTGACGACCTTTCTCGCCTTGCTTGAGCTCATGAAGGCTAAGCACATTACGTGTGTACAAAATCAATTGTTTCAAGACATCATCATATGTGAAAACGGAACGGAAGGAGCCCACACTGATGGACTATGACAAGCTGAAAGGCGTAATCGAGGGCTTGCTGTTCATCTCGGGTGATGAAGGAATCGATGCCAAAGAAATCAGTGAAATCACTGAGGTGTCGGAAGAAGAGGTCATCGATTTGATCGAAGACATGAAAGCTGACTTCCGCCGGGCAGGACGCGGTATTCAAATCGTGGAAGTGGCAAAAGCGTATCAACTGACCACTCTGCCCGAGCATGTGCCCTATTTTGAACGGCTAGCAACATCGCCAGGTCAGTCAACACTATCCCAAGCAGCTTTGGAGACTCTTGCCATTGTTGCGTACAAGCAGCCCTTGACCCGTTCGGAGATTGAAGAAATCCGTGGCGTTAAATGCGAAAAAGCACTGAATACCCTCTTATCCAAACACCTCATTCGCGAAGCGGGGAGAGCAGAGGGGATCGGACGTCCCATTTTGTACGCGACCACCAAGGAATTTTTGGAGCATTTTGGATTACGGGAGCTAGGGGATTTGCCAGAACCGCCTGTCAATCTTGATATCGAAGAAGCGCGATTGGAAGCATCAGCGTTATTCGGAAAAGCAGAAGAATCGACAAACGACTAGTTACAGTCCGGACAGTTTTTCGTACTATCATACGACTCGTCCCCATATACTATGGTACAAACCTGTGTATCGTGGTATAACGACGGCTTTTCTCTTGCCTAATAGGCAAGGATGAGCCCAAGTTTTCAAATGGGGAGGACGTTTATGAGCATACGAAAATATCTGTCCGGCGTACTCGTCGTTTTTCTTTTTATACAGATGGCTCTTACGCCGGCAGCGATGGTAAAAGCTGCTGCAGCTCCACCCAGCTTGTCAGCTGAAGGTGCAGCGCTAATCGATGTAGAGAGTGGGCGGATTCTTTATTCCAAAAACGGTACGAAAAAAATGAGGATCGCGAGTCTGACCAAAACGATGACAGCAATCGTAGCGATCGAGATGGGCAAATTGGATGCACAGGTAACGGTTCCACCACAAGCAGTTGGTGTAGAAGGCTCATCGATCTACTTGAAAAATGGGGAGAAGCTCACGCTTGAGGAACTGCTGTACGGTTTGATGCTGCGATCTGGCAATGACGCAGCCGTCACCATCGCAACGCACATCGGAGGGTCAGTGCCTGGATTCACTTACTTGATGAATGAAAAGGCTGCGATGATTGGAATGGAGCATACGAATTTCACCAATCCGCATGGTTTAGATGACAGTAACCAGCATTACTCCACCGCAGAAGATATGGCAAAGCTGTCCGCCTACGCCTTACATAATCCGGTATTTCGTCAAATCGTTTCAACGAAAGTC
Source organism: Brevibacillus sp. BC25 (assembly GCF_000282075.1). Lineage (NCBI taxonomy): Bacteria > Bacillati > Bacillota > Bacilli > Caryophanales > Paenibacillaceae > Brevibacillus > Brevibacillus sp. BC25. Next base: position 25,936 of record NZ_AKIX01000059.1, on the reverse strand, counting down.
AAGGATATTTCATGGGAAGGCGAGCAGTGGGATCGGCGTCTACTCAACAAAAACAAGATGCTTCACTTATACAACGGTGCTGACGGTGTGAAAACGGGATACACCAAAATCGCGAAGCGCTGCCTAGCATCTTCTGCCACGCGGGATGGAAGGCAGCTGGCCACGATTACCCTGAATGCTTCTGATGACTGGAACGACTCCGCCAAGCTGATGGACTGGGGCTTTGCGAATTATCCGCTACAAGAGCTAGTCAAGAAAGGGCAGGAGGTAAAGCCTGACACGCCAGTCACACTCGAACCAGGAATTCATCTTGTCGCAACAAACGCTTTTCAATATCCGTTGCAAACGGCAGAGGCAGAGGAGATTCACAAGCGCGTCGTTATGGGAGAATCAACAGTTACAGCGAAGATGAATGGTCAACTGGCAGGGTTTCTTCAACTCTATTTAAAGGAGAAGATGATTGGTCAGGTTCCATTGCTAGTTAGTGTGGATGTGCCGACTTTAGCAGCTCCGCAGGCTTCACGCTCCATGTGGCAGCCATTTTGGGACATAGTGTCAGGGGGGCTGTGGAGTGCTTAATGTCATCTGGCTCGGTCTCATTGTCATTAGCATTGTCGTTGCGGCCATGACGGGGCGGATGGAAGCGATTAACGCAGCAGCGTTTGAGGGAGCTAAGACGGGAGTAACCGTTTGTCTCGGTCTTCTTAGTGTTCTCGCTTTTTGGATGGGAATGATGCGGATTGCAGAAAAGTCAGGACTCCTTGAGCTATTGGCGCGGGTATTGTCACCGATCATTCAAATCCTTTTTCCTGATGTACCAAAAGGGCATCCTGCTATGGGATATATCCTCTCAAATATGAGCGCAAACCTGCTCGGGCTGGGAAATGCAGCAACTCCAATGGGGTTGAAAGCCATGGAAGAGCTCCAAAAGCTAAATCCAGACAAGCAAAACGCTTCGGCTGCCATGTGTACGCTGCTGGCGATCAATACGGCGAGTATTACGATTATTCCTACGACGATGATCGCGATCCGCATGCAGTATGGCTCCGTGAATCCCGTAGAAATCGTAGGCACTACGCTGTTATCTTCCTTTGCTGCCACCATTGTCGCCCTGTTGATTGATCGCATGTATCGTTATCGGCATATACGAAGACACAGATAGGGGGAGTCCTTATGTACCAATGGGTATCCCTGCTCTCTCTTTGGGCCATTCCCGTTACGATTGCCTTTGTCTTGTTGTATGGGTGGCGGAAACAAGTCCCCGTCTACGAGACGTTTGTAGATGGAGCAAAAGGCGGCTTAACCACTACGATTCGCATACTCCCACATCTGATTGCCATGATGGTCGCGGTGAGTATGTTTCGGGAGTCAGGAGCATTGGATCTATTGCTTCGCGCGCTCAAACCGCTTCTTGACCTGCTGCATTTTCCGGAAGAACTGGTCCCGTTGGCGTTGCTTCGTCCATTGACGGGAACAGGCTCACTTGCGATTGCAACAGATCTGATCGCACAGTACGGTCCCGATTCTTTTTTGGGCAGACTGGCAGCTACCATGCAAGGGAGCACAGATACGACGCTGTATGTCCTAACCGTTTATTTTGGCGCAGTTGGCATTCGCAATTCTGCTTATGCGCTAAAGGTAGGCTTGTGGTCAGACCTAGCTGGTGTCATATTCTCGCTGCTCATCGTCTCCTACATTTTCGCTTAATAGAGTTCAAAAAGTGTAGATAGTGAAAACTTCCTCATGGATATGGGGAAGTTTTTCCCTTTTTCTTGTCCACACTAGTAAGAATGGGTATGATGTTGTAGAGGTGAACCAACGATGGAACGTTTACAGAAAGTATTGGCGCATGCTGGAGTCGCCTCTCGTCGCCATTGTGAAGAATTGATTGCGCAAGGCAAGGTGCAGGTAAATGGCCAAGTCGTACGAGAGCAGGGAATAAAAGTCGATCCGCTCAAGGACAAAATTGTGGTGAATGGACAGCAGGTTAAGCTGGAGCAACATGTCTATCTCTTGCTGTACAAGCCTACTGGTGTCATTACGAGCGTCACAGACCCGCGCGGCAGACGGGTAGTGATCGATCTGTTGAAGGGAATTGAAGAACGGGTATATCCAGTAGGTCGCTTGGATTACGATACTTCCGGCTTGCTGCTCTTGACGAACGACGGGGAGCTCGCCAACAGGCTGGCACATCCAAGTTATGAAATCGATAAAGTGTATCGGGCATGGGTAAAGGGAATCCCTAGTCAGGAAAAAGTGCGCAAGCTAGCAACCGGCATTCGTTTGGAAGACGGCATGACTTCTCCCGGTCAGTCAAAATTGTTGAAGACAGAGTCTAACAGCCAAAAGGCATTGGTAGAACTGATTATACATGAAGGACGAAACCGCCAAGTGCGCAGAATGTGTGAAGCGATCGGTCATCCGGTGTTGACATTGGAGCGAATCCGTTTAGGATTTCTCACATTAGATGGACTAAAGCCGGGCGAATTTCGCAAGCTTACTCATGAGGAAGTGGAGAGCTTGAAACGGGGATTGGTTCAAAAGACACGCAGCCCTCGGTAGAAACATTGATTCGTTCAAAATCTGTTCATAAGTTGTGCGCTGTCGGAAAAACTAGGAACGCTATAATAGAATGGGAAAAGGATGCAATTTATTAGCAGTAGATGGGAGTATGGCCTCATGAACAAAAGCAATCGTACATATGTCAGGATCGCGGTATTGGGTGTTTTGCTTGTAGCGCTGGTCTTTGCACTCTATTCCAGCTTTGTGAAGGACCCCGGTGCTGTGAAAGTAGGAAGCGATGCTCCGAATTTTAGTTTGGAGCAACTGAATGGACCAGAGCTGACTCTGGAAAGTTTGAAAGGAAAGGGCGTTATCCTTAATTTCTGGGGCACGTGGTGTGAACCCTGTAAGGAAGAAATGCCGGCATTGCAAGAGCAATACACGAAGTTTAAAGACAAGGGATTGGTTGTAGTCGGCGTCAATATCGGAGAATCGCCGGTTGCCGTAGAACCATTCGTAAAGCAGTTCGGGATTGACTTCCCTATTTTGCTCGATCGCCAATCGCAAATTACAAAGCTGTATCGAATCGGTCCGATTCCGACGACTTTTTTCATCGACCCTGATGGAGAAGTACAGGACATTTTTATCGGGCAGTTAGATGAAGCGATGATTGAGTCGAAAATAACAAAAATCTTGCCGTAAGTGAGGAGCAATGATGGATCAGAGAAAATGCGAATGCGGTCATACCAACCCGGTTGGGACGCTGCTCTGTGAGTCTTGCGGGAAGCCTTTGAATGTGGAAGTCCACGAGCAGACATCGTTTCCTGACATGCGTTATGAAGGAATGGCAAGACGTTCTCAAACGAATAAGACGAAGGTAATCGATCGAGTCTGGAACTTTTTTTCTTCGGTCAAAATTGCAATCGGTATCATTATTGTCATTTTGGTGGCGTCCGCAGTTGGAACCATCTTTCCACAACAAATGTACATACCAGTTCCCGTACCGACTGAAGCAGATGTTGCCCGTTTTTATACGGAATCATATGGAACGCTGGGAACGATTTTCTACGGACTTGGATTTCACAATATGTACTCGTCCTGGTGGTTTGTGACGCTTCTGGTTATGCTCGGTACGTCTTTGGTTATCTGTAGTCTGGACCGCGTAGTACCGCTGTATAAAGCGCTAAAGAAGCCACGATTGAACCAGCACAAGTCCTTTTTGAAAGGGCAAAAGCTTTTTGCAGAGGGTGAGCTTGCTCCAGAAGCCAATCAGGAAGCGATACTGGACGCCTCTGCTCTGGCATTGAAAGAAAAAGGATACCGCATTTTCCGCACGGAACGGGCGATTATGGCTGAAAAAGGCCGTTTTAGCCGTTGGGGTCCTTACATTAATCACATTGGACTGATCTTGTTTTTGGTCGGTACCCTGATGCGAAGCCTGCCTGGCTTTTTCTTGGACGAGTACGTCTGGGTGCGTGAGGGACAAACAATGGCGATTCCGAATACCCCTTACTACATAAAAAACGAGAACTACACGACAGAGTATTGGTCGGAAGAAGAAATGCCGGAGCAACTGGAGCTTAAGGGCGGAGCCATTGTGAAGAGCTACCAGACAGAGGCCATTTTGTATGAAAATAAAAGCGCTGACGTTCCAGGGAAAAAGCCGGATTTGGTAGAAGTACAGAAGGGTCCGATCGTCGTGAATCATCCGATGCAGCAGGACAGCCTCTACATTTATCAGAGTGGCGTGCAAGAGATGCAGCTTGGAGCGCTTAATTTTACAGTAGTCGATTTGAAAAACAATAAAAAAGAGATCGGTCTTATCAAAATTGATCTGTACAATCCACAGCCAGAGCAAACCATTGCGGATGGGTTTACGGTACGGATTTTGGATTACTTCCCCGATTTTATAATGGGAAAAGACGGGAAGCCGGCGACGAAAACCAATTTGCCTAAAAATCCGATGGTGGCATTGGAACTCATTGGAGAGAATGGTAATTATAACGAAAAACTGGTTTATCTAGAAGGAACCATTCTTACACAGAAAAATGATACGCGTTACGGACTCGACATCAAAATGCCTGATTTAATCGATATTGCAGGGCTGAATGTACGGGTGGACAAAGCATTGCCACTGATTTATTTAGGTTCATTCATTTTCCTTGCGGGCGTTGTGATCGGTATGTTCTGGCAACATCGTCGGGTTTGGGTACAGACGCAAGAGGGAAGTATCTTGGTAGCAGCTCACACGAATAAAAACTGGTTCGGTCTTCGTAGAGAAGTAGATGGGCTGGTTAAACAAGCGGAGCTCCCTGTCACGATAGAAGATAAAACGAAGGCTAAGGCCTAAAGCTTCAAAGGGGGTACTTACAACGTGCAGCTCATCCAACTGAGTGACTGGTTACTGGATATCGCGTTCCTGCTCTACGTTATCTCGTCTATTGTCTTCGCTGTAGCCGTGACGGGTAAAAACTGGGCAGGGCGTGATCCCAAACAACATGAAGAGCGCTATGGACGGATTGCGTATTGGTTAGCCGTTATCGGTTTTGTGGCGCAAACAGGGTATGTGATTGCTCGCTGGATTGCAGGCGGACATAGCCCGACGAGCAACATGTTTGAGTTCATGGCATTCTTGGATTACTGTATTATCCTGGCCTATTTAATTATTTACCGGATCTACAAGTTGACCTCGATTGGGGCGTTTGTTCTTCCGCTTGGGGTTATCATGCTCGCGTATTCGTACGTGTTTCCAAAGGAAATCACCCCATTGATTCCGTCTTTGCAGAGCTACTGGCTGCATATTCACGTGACTACTGCTGCACTGGGTGAAGGGATTTTGGCGGTTGGATTTGCAGCGGGTCTGATGTATTTGATCCGTACCGTACCGCAGCATATTTCCACGAAAAGTACGAAATGGTTGGAGATCGTGCTGGCTGTGGTCCTGATGCTCGTTGGATTCATCTTGATGGATTCTACGTTTGCTCGTATGGATCAAAAGACGGTATTTGAGATGAAGAAGGAAGAAATGAATGCAGCAGGACAGATGGTAAAACCGAAAGTGGAGTACATCCTGCCTGCAATTGTTGCACCTGCTGATTCAACCATCATCAAGGAAGGTCCAATGTCTCCACTCTTTGAGGCACCTACCTGGATGGAAGGAAAAGACGCAGCACGCAAATTGAACACGATGCTGTGGTCAGTGCTTACAGGGATAATTCTGTATGGCGGAATGCGTTTGATTTTCCGAAAACGATTAGGGGCTGCAATCAAGCCTTCCGTTGAGAGTGTCGATCCTGAGCTTCTGGACGAGATCAGTTATCGAGCAATCAGCATCGGATATCCGGTGTTTACCCTCGGGGCCCTTATCTTTGCGATGATTTGGGCAGAAGAGGCATGGGGACGATTCTGGGGCTGGGACCCGAAGGAAGTATGGGCATTAGTTGTCTGGCTCTTCTACAGTGCCTACTTGCACTTGCGTCTATCCAGAGGATGGATCGGTGCAAAATCAGCATGGATGTCCGTCATCGGGTTCGTCATTATTTTGATTACACTGGTCGTGGTCAACTTGGTCATTGCTGGTTTGCATTCCTACGCTGGGGTGTAGAATATCCTCGAAAAGCTGGTTTTACCACCAGCTTTTTGGACTATCTTCAAACGGTTTTACGATATTATGAGAGCAAGAGGTGTTCCAGATGGAAAAAATAGCACGTATTCTCGTAGTGGATGATGAAGAGCGCATTCGCAGACTTCTGAAAATGTACTTGGAAAGAGAAAACTTTCTGATTGATGAAGCAGATAATGGAGAGCAAGCCGTCGAAATGGCTGTGGGAAGTGACTATGATATCATTTTGCTCGACCTGATGCTGCCAGGAATGGACGGGATCGAGGTATGCCAGCGTGTTCGTGAATTCAAGGCAACCCCAATTATTATGCTGACAGCAAAAGGGGAAGAAACGAACCGCGTTCACGGGTTCGAGGCAGGGGTAGACGATTATGTCGTGAAGCCGTTCAGCCCGCGTGAGGTCATGTACCGGGTAAAAGCGATTCTGCGTCGTTCTTCCGCGACAGCTTATTTGAAGACAGAGACGTTCAATAGTCATTCTGTTCTTGTTTTCCCGGAATTGACCATTGACCACGATGCACACAAAGTCATCGCAAGTGGCCAAGAGGTGAGCCTGACTCCAAAAGAGTATGAGTTGTTGCACTACCTGGCATTGTCGCCGGATAAAGTGTTTACGCGTGAAGAATTGTTAAAAGATGTGTGGCACTACGAGTTCTTTGGCGATTTGCGCACGGTGGACACGCATATCAAGCGTCTCCGCGAAAAATTGAATCGTGTTTCTCCACAAGCTGCCAATATGATCGCCACGGTTTGGGGCGTCGGATACAAGCTAGAGGTGCCTAAGTAAAGTGGACGTTATTTTTCGCAGTGTAGTCGGAAAGCTATGGATGACCATTATTGCCTTATTTGCTCTCGTCTTGACCATCTTTAGTTTGTTGCTCGTTCAATCCTTTGACAGCTTTTATAGCAATCGGCAGTCCAAAAATTTGCACGATCTGGCAGATGGCATCGCAATCGGTTTGGCGCAGAGTCCGGATATGACAGCAGCTATGGAGATGGCTTCCAGATTTGGCTTGGTCCATCATACGGGCATGGTCATTCTAGATGAAAAAGGCAAGCAAGTTGGTATGAGCGAGGGGGCGGGACTCCCTCATATTCCAGTAGAACAATTGCTCCAAAATCCTGCATTGCGTTTGCCTGATGCGCTAGCAGGTAAGCATCCTTCTCCCAAAACGATTTATATTGATGTGAAGAATTCTGCTGATCACACGAACAACAAACATGAACTGCTTGCGGTCGCTGTGCCTTTAGAAATTGCAGCAGGGAAAACGGGCGCAGTGGTCATGTATCAGGCGATTGAAGATTTTGATGATACGGTTAGTGAAGTCAGATTTTTAATCTTTGTGGTTGGTGTCATCGGATTTGTCTCTACCACAGTATTCGCCTTTTTCCTCTCATCGCGTCTTACAATTCCCTTACGTCAGATGAAAGAAACGGCGCATCGCATTGCGGAAGGGGACTTTCATGCTGAAATCCCGATCAGGACCCAAGACGAGACAGGTGAACTGGCAGCTTCGTTTAACACGATGGCAAGCAAGCTCAATCAGTTAGTCGATGCACTGTCCAAAGAGAAGGAGCAGCTAGCGAGTGTCCTCAGAAGCATGGTAGATGGTGTTGTGATGATAGATGCGAACGGCAAACTGGCCGTAACGAATCCGCCAGCAGAACGATTTTTGCGAGATTGGGATTTCGAACATTTGGATGAGCCGGTGCCGCTGTTTTCGTTCTATCAGCAGGTTTTGCAAACGGGACAGGAAGTGACAGAGGATATCCCTGTTCAAGGGCGGATATGGTCCGTTGTCATGGTACCCTTGAATGATCGGGATCAAATTCGTGGAGCTGTCGCAGTTCTTCGGGACATCACGCAGGAACGTAAGCTAGATAAAATGCGTAATGATTTTGTAGCTAACGTATCCCATGAGCTGCGAACACCTCTATCCATGTTGCAAGGGTACAGTGAAGCGATTGTGGATGATATCGTGGCTACACCGGAAGAGCATAAAGAATTGGCGCAGATCATCTATGACGAGTCAGCGCGTATGACCAAGCTGGTGAATGAATTGCTCAGCTTGGCACGGATGGAAGCGGGGCATGTTGAATTGTTCCAGGAGACGATGGAACTGCGTCCGTATTTGGAGCGCATTCAACGTAAATTCACCAATTTGGCGAGAGAACGAGAAATCCATCTCTTCCTCGAAATATCGACGACACACACGCATGTGCTCATGGATCCTGATCGCATGGAGCAAGTGCTAACGAACTTGATCGATAATGCGCTGCGGCATACGCCAAGTGGGGGAAGCGTCACCATTCGGGCTCGCGGGGATAAAACGTTGCTGGTTGAGATAAGCGATACAGGCAGTGGCATTCCGCAAGAAGATTTGCCGTTTGTTTTTGAGCGATTCTATAAAGCAGACAAGGCTCGCACACGTGGACGACTAGGTGGAACTGGTCTTGGACTAGCCATCGCGAAAAACCTTGTTGAGGCACACGGGGGCACCATCAGTGTGCAAAGTAAACTGGGTGAGGGAACGACTTTTACAATCGCCTTGATGCTGCATAAAAACAAATAGGAGTGTAGAGAGAAATGATCAAAACGATCTTATTTGATGTTGACGGGGTTATGTTGAGTGAAGAGCGTTACTTTGATGCTTCTGCATTGACAGTGTGGGAATTTTTGTACAGCCCGCAGTATGTGGGGCTTGCAGGCGAGGAATTCACACCTGCTCCAGAAGAAGCGCAAATCAGACGAGTGCGCGAGCAAGTTTTCGCTCATGATGAAGTGCTGAATTTCATCAAGTCACGTGGAATCAACTCCAACTGGGACATGGTTTTCCTCGCGTTTTCCTATCAGTTGATTCGTTTGATTGAAGCGGTTAAAACGCAAGTTCCAGAAGCAATGAGCCTTCTTGTCGAACAAATTGATCGACCGCAACTGGCAAAAGTGAAAGAGTGGGCAGCTACTTATGCTCCTGATTTCCAAGTAGACTATGCAGCGTTCACCACTGATTTTGCCAAAGGTTCTGCACAAAAAGCAGAAATGCTACTCTACTTGAATCAAATTGCAAAAGAGCGTTGCGGTATTTCAACAGAAATGTTCTCTCGCAATAGTGATCTATGGCAGTTGATTCAAAAGACGTTTCAAGAATGGTATCTCGGTGATGAGCGCGTGGCGGCATCGATTGGCCGTGAAACCATGCAGCCAGGCAAGAAGGGCTTCTTGTCGGACGAGATTCCGATTGTACCACCTGCAGAAATGGTCGAGTTGTTCCGCACGTTAAAAGAAAAAGGATATACACTGGGGATTGGAACAGGCCGCCCTACCATCGAGACGCATGTTCCCCTCAGTGAGATGAATATACTGGAATGGTTCGACCCGAACCGTGTCGTAACTGCCTCTCACGTACTCGACGCGGAAGAAGCGTTTCCTAGCTTTGCGCCGATGTCCAAGCCACACCCTTATTCTTATGTAAAAGGGTTACTCGGACTCGATTCACCGATTAGCGATGCTGTCCATTTTTCTTTGCCAATCGAAAATGGAGAAGAGGTGCTGATCGTCGGCGATTCACTCGCAGATTTTCTAGCGGCTCGCTCAATCGGTTGCAAGTTTGCAGCGACATTGACTGGGCTGTCTGGTCAAGACGCGCGCAGCAAGTTTGAAGAGGAAAAAGCAGATTTTATTCTCGATGACGTTCGCGATATCCTTTCCATTCTGTAGTTAAAAAACTCCGCCGTATGTAGTGAAGTGCACCCCTTAAAGTAGACATTGGAAAAACCCCTACGGTTTACCGATGAAAACTTTAGGGGGTGTATTTTTATGCCAGCAAAGAAAGGGCAGAAGTTTAAGCATTATAGTGAAGAACTTAAGTTGCAAGCAATTCAGATGAGATTAAAGGGTGTTTCCAAACGGGTGATCATGGAAAAATTGAAAATTCATGATGAGGACCGACTAAAGGTCTGGATGCGGAAGTATAGGAAACTCGGAGAGTTTGGTCTTCTAGATCAACGTGGCCGTCGCGAAGAATACATAGATGCAAACAGATATATCGAAAAGTTAAAGCGGGAGAATAAGATGCTAAAAAAGTGCTTGGAAATCTGGATGCGGGAGGTGCAGTCCATAAGTATGCCGCAATCAAGAAAGCAGCAGGAGAATACACCATCAGTGAGCTCTGTAAGCTGTTTGGCGTCTCAAGAAGTGGATACTACGCATACTTAAAACGCCAAGGAATAGATCGGGACAAGTCTATGAAAGATTTAGTCCAGGCTGTGTATAAGAAGTACCACGGTAAATATGGGTATAGACAAATCCAACTATTTCTCCTGCAAGATCATGGGGTGTGGGTCAATCATAAGAAGGTACTACGTCTCATGCAAGAAATGGGGCTCCGTTCTCGAATACGTCGCAAGTATCGTTATCACCTTGCTTCATCGGTTGGGGGGCGAGTTGCCCAAAATATTCTACAGCGTAATTTCAAAGCAGATGTGCCCAATCAAAAGTGGGTAACGGATGTCACACAGTATCGTGTTGCGGATACTTGGCTCTACCTGTCTGCTATTAAAGATTTGTTTAATAACGAAATCGTGGCCTATCACATGGATGTTCGCAACGACAATCAATTGGTCCTACGGACCTTTGAGAAAGCTTTTGAAAAGACGAAAGACGTGACTGGACTGATCGTTCACAGCGATCAAGGATTCCAATACACGTCCTACGCTTACCACGACATGCTGCCAAAGGTTGGCGCCCAAATCAGCATGTCTAGAAGAGGCAACTGTTATGACAATGCCTCGATGGAGAGCTTCTTCTCGCATCTTAAAACGGAAGGGCTCTATCCTTATGATATCCGAAGTATCGATGAGGCACAAAGGAGAATCGAGAAGTACATTGACTTCTACAACGAAAATCGCCCGCAGAGAAAATTAAAAAAGCTGACGCCTGTTGAATTCAGACGCCAGCTAGTGGCCTAACGGCCCGGGTTTTTCTTACTGTCCACTAAACGGGGCCTTGACCAGTAGAAACGGCGGAGTTTTTTTATTCCCAACAAATCGATTGCAAGCATTTGAAGCGAAAGGCGTGGATCAAAAAGGATTCTATCATGTTGAGACGAACGATTACTTCGAAAGAACCATCCTCTCGTGAAAAAAATAGGACATCCGTGTAGTCTTTGTTCCCCTCAAAATAACGACGTACCTCTTTGACACGTGCTCGCATGGACTCGGATTTAACGACAATGTGGTAGGTAGCATCTTGCTGTGAAATTTGTTCCTTGATCTCAATTTCTTCTTCATTAAAGGTGTAATGGAACAATAGGGATTCCTCCTCACCAAATAAAATAGCGCAGGTAAACGTAGACATGAGCAATCATGATAGACAGGATCATCAACGGGAAGGCGACCTTCATAAAACTGAAAAAGCCGATATGATGTCCTTCCTTTGCAGCCAAGCCAGCAACAATCACGTTGGCACTAGCCCCAATCAAAGTACCGTTACCTCCTAAACACGCTCCAAGTGCAAGGCTCCACCAAAGAGGCTCCAGGTTGGTGATTCCGAGGGATCCCATTTCCTTGATCATCGGAATCATTGTGGCAACGAACGGGATGTTGTCTACAAAGGCAGAGGCGATTGCGCTCAACCAGAGGATCAACAGGGAGGTCTTCATTGAATCTCCACCCGTCAGATTCATCGCTTCAGTTGCGAGCTTTTTGATCACGCCCGTTTCCACTAAACCAGAGACGAGAACAAACAGGCCGATGAAGAAGAAAATCGTATTCCACTCGACTTTACTGATCGCGTCTTCTAAATAATGCTCTCCAGTAAGGAGAAGCAAAAGAAAAGCTCCAGTTAAAGCAATGGTTGCGGATTCCAAATGTAGGGCTCCATGAAGCATGAAACCAATGATGGTCAACCCCATCACCGTCAAAGACTTTTTCAATAAACGGCTGTCGGTAATTTCATCGCGCTCATTTAACTGCATGATTTTTGCACTTAACTCAGGTGAGGTTACTAGCTGTTTGCGGTAAATCAAGACCAAGCAAACAACGGTTACAGCCATAATCACGATAATAATTGGGCTCAAATTCACGAGAAACTTCATAAAATCAAGCTCCGGTACAGAACTGCCAATCATGATATTCGGTGGGTCACCGATCAACGTAGCAGTTCCTCCGGCATTAGAAGCGATAATTTCACTGATTAAAAAAGGAATCGGATTCAGCTCGAGCTGGCGGGCGATGCTAAAAGTCACAGGTACGATAAGCAGTACGGTGGTAACGTTGTCCAAAAAGGCGGAGGCAATGGCCGTAATCAAACTCAGGTAAACAAGGATGCGAATCGGTTTGCCCTCTGCGACCTTTGCCGCACGGATGGCCACATACTTGAATACGCCGGTCTGTGCCGTAATGGCAACCAAAATCATCATCCCAATAAGTAGGCCGAGCGTGTTAAAGTCGATATGGTGAATTGCTTGTTCCTGTGTAACAATCCCGAACAAGACCATGAGAATTCCGCCGGACATGGCGACGATGGTTCGATGTAACTTTTCGCTAATAATAAATGCATAGGTAACTAAAAAGATAGCAATAGCGAATAATGCCTGGTTCGTCATAAGAAGCTCCTTCCATGGTGTGTAGAATTATCTTGTCCCATTATAGCTCTAACCAAAATAAGGGTAAAGAAAAAGACCCGGCATGTGGCCAGGTCTATTCTCGTGTAGAAGGGAGAACCTACAGCTCAATTTGTGTAACGCTCTTCACTTCCGCCAACTCGCCCATCGTATCGAGAAGCTCTGGCGTCAATGGTTTGTCGACAGAAAGCATCATGATCGCGTCTCCACCGATATCTCGGCGTCCTACCTGCATGGTTGCAATGTTTACGCTATTTTCACCCAAGATGGAGCCGACACGACCAATAACACCTGGACGGTCATTATGGTGAATGTAGAGGAGATAGCCCTCAGGCGCTACGTCAATCGCAAAGTCGTCAATTTTCACAATACGCGCACCGTAACCATTGAGTCGCGTTCCAGCCACAGTGCGTGTCTCTTGCGTCGTTTTTAAGCTAACGGTCAGTAAGTTCGTAAAGCCTTTGTTTTGTGCAGTCTTTTGCTCCGTTACGGTGATGTCACGCACTTTTGCGAGAATCGGGGCGTTCACATAGTTGACTTCCTCGCCCAGACGGAAGGACAGCACACCTTTGAGGACTGTGCGAGTCAGAGGGGATGTGTCTACATCCGTCAACTCACCGCTATATTTAATCGAAATCTCCGAAATGGAACCTACTGTCACTTGGGCAAGGAAATGGCCCAGCTTTTCACCCAACGTAAAGTACGGTTGGACTTTTTCCATAACGTGTGCAGGGATCGAAGGCAAATTCACTGCGTTTTTGAATGGCTCGTCACGAAGAACCTTCAGGATTTCTTCCGATACGTCTACGGCCACGTTTTCCTGCGCTTCAATGGTCGAAGCTCCCAGATGCGGAGTCGTTACTACTTGTGGCAGACCGACGAGAGGGTTGTCTACAGGTGGTTCTTCTTCGAAAACGTCCAGAGCTGCCCCCGCGACTTTTCCTACGGTAATCGCCTCGTAGAGAGCCTTCTCGTCAATGATTCCCCCACGAGCGCAGTTGATCAAGCGAACGCCATCTTTCATTTTCGCAAATTCACGCGTGCTGATGATATGGCGGGTTTCTTTTGTCAGCGGAGTATGGACGGTAATGAAATCTGCTTTGCGGCAAATTTCGTCGACAGTTGCGTTGGTTACACCCATCTTTTCTGCACGTTCCTCGGTCATGAAAGGATCGAAGCCCATGACGGTCATGCCAAATGCTTTCGCACGCTTCGCAACCTCTGAACCGATACGGCCCATACCGATGACACCCAGTACTTTGTTGTTCAACTCAACCCCTTGGAAGCTTTTGCGATCCCATGTACCGTCTACCAGCTTCTTGTGAGCTTGAGGGATGTTACGAGCGACAGCCATCAGCATGGCAAACGAATGCTCTGCAGTAGAGATGGTGTTGCCATCTGGAGCGTTGATGACTGGAATACCTGCTTGAGTGGCAGCGTTGATATCAATGTTATCGACCCCAACACCTGCGCGACCGACTGCCTTCAGCTTTTTGCCAGCAGAGAGTACTTCTGCAGTTACTTGGGTTTGACTGCGTACGAGGAGTGCATCGTAATCGCCAATCACTTCGATCAGTTCGGCAGGGGAGAGGTTTGTTTGACGAACAACTTCTACATCAGAAGCGTCCAAGAGTTGTTGAATTCCAAATTCGCTAAGTGGGTCAGAAATGAGTACTTTATACATGTGCAATGAGCACCTCCTGAGCAGCTTTTACACCAGCACCCAGCTCAACTGGGGCACCGATTTGGTGAAGCGACAATTCGATGGCAGAAATGACTTGCAGGACATCCAATGGCTCGCAATAACCCATGTGCCCGATGCGGAAGATCTTGCCTTTCAAGTGCTGCTGGCCGCCAGCAATCGTGATGTTGAATTGCTGCGTTAGCATTTTGCGGAGAGCTTCTGCATGAAAGACACCCTCTGGATCGCAAGAAGTTACGGTCGTCGATGCGTACTGATCTTCCGCTATCAGTTTTATGTTTAATGCTTTCATCGCTGCGCGAGTCATGTCTCTCATCAGTTCATGGCGCTTTACGGTAGCTGGTAAGCCTTCTTCCTCCAACATATCCAATACCTCGGCGAGACCGAAAATGAGGGATACAGCAGGCGTATACGGTGTTGTTTGTTCTGCCAAGCTCTTGCGGTATGCTTTCAGGTCCAAATAGAAGGCGAGCGATTTGTTTTGCTCAATCACTTGCCATGCGCGTTCACTCGCAGCGAGGAAGGCAAGGCCTGTTGGCAGCATGAAAGCTTTTTGCGAGCCGGTTACCACGATATCGACACCCCAAGCGTCCATCTCGCATGGAACCGCACCGAGGTTGCTTACCGCATCCACAATGAAGAGGGCGTCCGAATGTGTGCGGATTGTTTTCGCCAAGTCAGCAATCGGATTTTCTACCCCAGTGGATGTTTCACAGTAGGTAGCAAATACGGCTTTTACTTGTGGCTTTTTTTGCAGGAATGTTTCAACCAGCTCTGGTGTAACAGCTTTGCCCCAAGGCACTTCCACGCGATGGGCGATGATACCGTAACGCTCGCAAATTTTTGCAAAGCGCTCACCAAATGCACCGCTGACGAGTACGGCAGCTTCATCGCCAGGTTGAAGCGTGTTTACGACGCCCATCTCCAGTGCGCTTGTTCCGCTACCTGCCAAGATGTATACGTCCTGCTTGGTGCCAAAGTAAGGCTTCAGTCTTTCAGCAGTACGGGCGAAAAGGGCGGAAAATTTGCCGCTGCGATGTCCAATCATCGGTTGGTTCATCGCTGTTTGAACACGTGGTGGAATGGGGGTAGGGCCAGGGATTCTCAAGATCATTTTGTCTGCAAACATGGTTTTCTCCTCCTATAAATGTGCATATCAAAAAAACCTCCCGTTCTCACACTGCTCCTATTACAGAACAGTGAGGGACGAGAGGCTTTGCTTCGCGGTGCCACCCTCATTCGCTCTTTTTTTCTCAAAAAAGAGCCTTGGTAGGTACATGACCTAAAAGAGATAACGGATCTACCGTTTGCGTCTACTGGGATGGTGAATCCATTTTCAACGCAGCAGCTCAGAAGTGCTTAACCGTGGGAGAAACCGCCGATTCGCAGCAACCATCGGCTCTCTGGGGATTTCTCGATCACAGCGTTTCTTCGTCAACGCCGTTGTTTTATAAGGTGTTTCGTAAGATTTGTACTTACGATATCACGCCAAAATAACACCGTCAAGAAGAAAAACAAGAAAAAATGAACATTAATTATTTAATATCAATTATCGTTCGTGAATAATACTCTATTCCAAGCCAACAACATCATAAAAATGACCAAAAAACGAACATTAAGATATTAACATCACAAAAAATGGAAAAAACGCATTTTAATGTTCGGTTTTTGCTGTTTCTTTTATCTTACCGAAAAATCACAAAAGAAAGAACGGAAAGTTGTCGATCATTCGTTCAGCGGAGGAGAGGGGGACATAATGAAAAACCTCTTACATACCGGAGTACGTAAGAGGTCTCTTCCATTAGTAGATGGAATACTATTCCACTTTAATAGAGTCGGTCGGGCATCCTTCAGCAGCATCACGAACATCGTCATGCAGGATATCCGGGATTTCAACGCTGTTAGCATTGTCATCCAACTTGTTGAACGCAAGGCCCTCATCGTCGTAATCAAAGACGTCAGGAGCCGTGGCGCCACAAGCACCGCAAGCAATACAAGTATCTTTATCTACCCATGTAGTCATCGTGGTTTCACCTCCCATACCGAAGTGGTACGTCCACTATCATAGATCATTGTATGCTCTTGTTGACAAGATTTCAAGATTGAATCAGTCTAAAAATGTACGACTACTTATAAAGAGGGATTTCCGGTGCCTTCAGCACGGAGTAGAGCTGTGTATTCAAGCGTTTAAAATCTCCCGCAGATACTGCATCTGTCGCGTTCAAAATCTTCACGGCAGCGGCTAAATCCTTGATTCCCAGTGCTTGAACTTCGTTAGATGCGATGAGCAAATCGAGTCTCGCAGTCAGGTCTTCAGGATTATAGCTGCTCCATTGATTGCTTCCCGACATGGCCACAGCTGCGAGATAGGTGCGGTAATGGAACGGATACTGCTTCCACTGCGCGGTGTTAACGGTTCCAGGTAATTGCTTCGGCATGGCTTGCTTCACCACATAAGCCGATTCCCAAGATGCGATGGAGTGATAGACCATTTCCTGTGCGGTTAGCCAGTTATTTTGGAAAAGCGTCAGGCTAGCTCCAATAGAATCAGGCGTAGCATTATTTTGATCGGAACGAATCTGCTCCATACTATCCAAATACGCCCGTACACTGTTCGTAAAAGTGGAGTGAGCTTGTCTCAGCATGGGAGACGTCGGCAAGGGGACGTTTTTCTCCAGCTCTTTCCTTGTCTGGTCAGCTAATTTGCTGAGTTGTTTCAAGCCATCCGTCCGTTCACTTTCGTTCATTTGATTCCATTTATCCATCGTATCAAAATGTGCTTGTTTCAGATCAAGCAGCGGTGCATAAACGGCATAGTAAAATCGGATAAAGTCCTGTTCGTTGTACAGCTTTTGCTCACGCAGCAGTTTTTCTTTTTCGGCTTCCTTTTTCTCTGCTTCGAGTACGGCGGCTTGTTCCGACTCCAATTGTGTCTTCATATAATGGGCCCCGAAAAAAAATCCACCAACAGTGCATGCAAGTGTTATGATGATCATGTACGCCATCATAAATTCAGTTCTTTTCAATCGTTTTGTCATACTTTCCTCCAAATCCAATGATGCAGTTTACTTCGCTTACTTTAAGCTTTGAAAAATATAGAATGATGTAAGGAGTACCAATGAACAGTCGGAACAGTGCGGCAGAGGAGCAGGACCTTTTATGTGCGGTCGCCTTGAATGCCATGTTACCTCTGGCCAATGAACGAACGCTGCAATCAGCCTACTACATACTGCGTGGCAGAAAAGCCAATCAGACACTGCAAGATGTGCATTTGTATACCCTTTATCCGTATTATCGGATGTTTTCTCGTTTTCCAAGAGAGGATTGGGAGAAAATAGTTTCAACTTTATTTCAGGCTGGCTGGATTTTACCTGTTGATGCAGGTGGAACGAACTCGAAGCCGACATTTACCTTTTCTGATACAGGATTGCAGCATGCCAAACAGACGTACCAAAAATATCGTTTTGATATATGGTTCGCACCTTTTACTCAATCCGATTTGGCAGAGCGAATCGAACCATTTTGGAGCAGGCTTCATCTTATGGTGCAGACGATCTCGCAAATGCATCATGGTGATCTTGGTTTTATTCCGGTCGTTTCGGACAAGACGGCACAGCGTTGGGTAAAAAACCAATTGGCTGATAGGGCAATGCGACATGCTTGGAAACAGCAATTGTCCGACGAGCTATATCGACTGTGGGAGCCTTTGGATGAAGCTGTGCAAGAGCTTTTGTTTTGTCAGCTGTCAGGAGCTGGACAAGTAGGCAAGACCATGGGACAAGTAGCAGAGATTCGCCAAACGAGTCGTAGCTATCTCATGCTGCAATTTCGATACGGGCTTGCCGCGTCGATTCAGAGGCTGCTTGCAGAGAGCAATCATTATCCTCTTTTATCAAAACTTGTTACAGAATCACACAAGCTTGATCCACGTCTAACTGAAAGTGCTGCTCGAACGTACGCACTGCTTCAGACTGGCTGTGACAAAAAAGAAATAGCGAATAAACGACAAATGAAAGAAAGTACGATAGAAGATCATTTGGTAGAGATTGCCCTGCGTTGTCCGGAATGGGATATGACAACGTATTTGCCGGATGAGTTGGCAAAAGAGATCGTGGAGACGAGTGAGCGCCTCGATACAAGCAGACTCCGGCTCATCAAGGATCAATTGGAAGCGACAGTAACGTATTTGCAAATCCGATTGGCACTGGCACGAGCGACAAGGGGGACCAAATGAATAAACAGCTCATGTGCGACAGATTAAAGCTGCATTTTGGATACGACTCATTCCGCCCCGGTCAGGAGTCCATTATTGAACGTCTATTGCATGGACGAAGTGTTCTCGGGTTATTAGCAACAGGTGGCGGGAAATCAGTGACGTATCAGCTGCCAGCAATGCTTTTGCCGGGTCTGACCGTCGTGGTTTCCCCGTTGATCTCCTTGATGGTCGATCAGGTGCAACAGCTTCGAGCACGAAAAAAAATTCCAGCTACCTATTTGAACAGCATGCAGGATCCGACGGAGTCCCGCGAAATTTTAAAAGGGCTCTCAGAAGGTGCGTTCAAGCTGTTGTATATTTCTCCAGAAAAACTTCAACAGTCCTATGTCCAACAAGTGTTAAAGCGGGCGAGGGTGTCTCTGATCGCCATTGATGAAGCGCATTGCATCTCGCAATGGGGACATGACTTTCGTACAGATTACTTGCGATTGCCGGAAGTCGTGAAACAATTGGGAGCACCTCCTGTTCTGGCTGTGACGGCAACCGCTACGGCGACTGTTCGCGAAGAAATTTGCAGCTTATTTTCCATTAAAAAGGAAGACGTCGTGTTGCAGTCCCTAAATCGGGCGAATATCGCCTATGATCTGGTTGAAGTTGCGGAGGAAAGTGACAGGCGTTCGTATGTATTTGATCAGATGGATCGTTTGCAGGGCCCTGGGATCGTTTACTGCAGCACGCGACAAGCGGTAGATGTGTTGGCAGCCGCTTATCAACTCGACGGGAAAAAACGTGTGCACGGTTACCACGGGGGCATGAAGAACATGGAGAGAATGCTGATTCAGTCCCAATTTCTCGCGGGAGAGCTGGATGTTATTATTGCGACCAATGCGTTTGGTATGGGAATCGACAAGCCAGATATTCGCTACGTCATCCATTATCAAATGCCAGCCAGTTTGGAGGCATACGCACAAGAAATCGGGCGGATCGGCCGTGACGGCAAGCCTGGGTATGCGCTGCTTTTATTTTCGTGGGACGATTGGCAGATTCATCAGCACATGCTGGAGAAGGAGTACCCGACACAAGCGCAAGTTCAAAAATACGAGCAGTTGTGCAATACCGGAGTACCCTTGACGAACGAGGCATTGGCGATGATGGACATATCAGAAGAAATGGGCGCACTTCTTGCCTTTTATGCGGAAAGAGTGTTAGCCTCATACGAAGCTGCAGCTGCAGGAGAATCGTATCCGAAGGCTCAAATCATTTGGAAGGAAACGGAAAAAAGAAGAAGCTTTAAGCAAAAAAAGCTGGCAGAAATGGTGTCTTACGTAAGAGGGGAAAACTGTTTGCGTGCGAGCATCAATACGTATTTCAAAGAAAATGATCATCAATTTGATCTGTACTGCTGTAAGAAATGCGGACTAACTCCGAATGCGTATTTCCAAACGAATGACAATGCAAACGCAAAGAATGAACAAATCAAATGGAATTTGCGGCAGGCGTTAGACACTCTTTTGCCGAACAAATAAAGGAGAGAAACATCGAGTGAGGGAAGATCGGCTAGAGGTGGATGAAGCCACTCTTCGGCTGAATCTATGGTTGACACAAGGAATCGTGATGGGAGTGGCTGCTGCCGGTAGCTTATTGGTACTGGGCTGGGATGCTACTCTGTCCTTGTTTACTTTGCCAGGCTGGAATGCTGTGCTGTGGGCCGTGTTTGTAGCCGCAGGTATTATTATCGCGAGTATTGCAATGGATCGGTACTTGCCTAAGAGATGGCAAGATGATGGCAGTATCAATGAGAAAGTTTTTGGGGCCATGTTACCATCCACTACGATTCTCGTCTGTATGGTAGTAGGGGTGGGAGAGGAATGGCTATTCCGGGGAGTCATTCAATCGCTTACCGGGAATTTTTGGAGCAGTCTTATTTTTACACTGATCCACGTACGTTATTTGAAAAAAACGCTCATGGTCATAAGTGTATTTGGTACAAGCTGGATCTTAGGACTCTTGTTTTCCCACTTTCAGTCCCTTTGGCCCTCGATTGTGGCTCATATCCTTATTGACGTAATGTTAGCCTTTTATTTACAAAAAACGATCAAGAAAAAGGGGGAGGAAGAGTGAATCTCGAGCATAATCCATTACCACCCCGACGCTCCCGTCATACTCACCCTAAAGCGTCGTTCTCGTTTAAAAAGTGGATTCAACCGGGATTGTACTTGTTTGGATTCGTCTTTTTTGGGTTGATTGGTCTTGAGTTGTACAGGGCCAATGTCCCACACGAGTCAGCAGCTTCTGGTAGTGTTGAAGTGAAAGAAGTTAGTAAAGCAAGTCCCACTTCGCAAGGAAGCAAGGCAGGAGAAAAGGAGCCTGTATCCGTCGTTCTTGCTGCTACGCCTGATCCGAATGCAAGCGTGACCAATCCTCTTGCCAAGGTGAAAACGACCGAATCAAAACCAGTTGAGCCTGCAGTGAAGGCAACCACAAGTGTACAGACACCTGTAAACAAGGCAACTCAGATCGCGCCGGTAAAACCAGCTTCAACACCACCTACAACAAAATCGAAGGTCGTCAAGCATGTGGTGAAGAAGGGTGAAACGTTGTTTATGCTGTCACGAAAGTACTATGGAAATAATTCGAACGTAGGACGAATCGCAAGATATAACGGGCTTCATTCAGAAGCAGGGCTCGTTGAAGGAAAAATTGTAATGGTTCCCCTCTTTCAGTAATGAGATCGTGCTCCACTGGCAATGCTATCGGGAAAAAGATAAGCAGGTGGATGCAAGTGGAGTATGATACGGTCATTGTCGGTGGCGGGATTGCAGGGCTTCAAACCGCAATCCAACTAGCAAGATGCCTTCGACGCGTTGCAGTCATTGACATGCCGGGTGGTCGATCAACAGTCGCCAAAGCCTACCGAAACATTCTCGGATTTTCGGAGGGGGTTAGTGGCGATTTTTTGCGTCAAGCGGGCAGGGAGCAAGCACAAAAATACGGCGCAATCTTGATAACAGATGAGGTAACAAAGCTTGCTACTGACTCAAGCGGCTTATTTACGATAGGTACGAAAAGTGGGATACATACGCTTACTTCGCGAACGTTGGTATTGGCAACAGGCATTCGCGATCCGTTTCCAACGATCCCTGGCTTCTCTGATTGTGTAGGGATATCGATTTTCTTGTGTCCCGACTGTGACGGTTATGAAACAGTTGAGAAAGACACGGTGATCATTGGAGCGGGCCCCCAGGCTGTTTCGATGGCAGACGAACTTATTTACTATACAAGCAGGTTAACAGTCATTAACCATGCAAAAGTGCAGGTGGATACACAGGCTGTCTCTGGACTGAGCCAGCGAGGGATTATGTATCGAGAGGAAAAAGTATGTACCCTTCATCATACGGGGGGACAACTGCAAGAAATCGAGCTCTCTTCAGGTGAACGCTTGTCTGCAGAAAGAGCATTTCTTGCCTTTCCTGGTGCTCATGCTTTGACAGAGCTATTGCGTGGTTTTTCCGTGCATATTCATGAAAAGGGCCACATCCATACGAATCCACGAACAAAAGAAACGGATCATCCAAACATATGGGCTGTTGGCGATATTAATGAGCATTCGCAACAAGTGTCGATTGCCATGGGGGATGGAACACAGGCGGCCATTTGGATTCAAAAGCGGCTGCGTGAATATGAGACGTAGAAAAACGCCTGATTGTGGGCGTTTTTTCATGTACAAACATTTATGAATGAGAAGGAACCCGAACTAGCAGAGCCAAATATAAATACATCAGAAGAACAATGAGGGTAACTTTTCCTGGGAAAGCGCAGGAAATGACAGGCAACAACAAAATTTCTTTTTTCGTGAGTTGATTCGACATCGATAGGCGAAGGCAGCGTAGGTGTCATGGTAGCTTTGTTCCAGTAACTAAATGTGATATGATAGGACTACCCCGTATTTTCCAGTCCATTAAAAAATGGATGAATGCCAACAGGTATTCGCCGGAGAATGTGGAGAACTCTTACAGGCTTACCATCATATTTTGTAGTACGACTGGATGGCGAGGAGGGACAGTCATGCGTGTTGAACGCCTTGGTCAAGATAAAATACGAATCTTTTTAACTTTTGACGACCTCTCAGAGCGCGGGATAGAAAAAGAAGACATGTGGCGTGACATTCCTAAAGTTCATGAACTGTTCAACGACATGATGGAACAGGCTTATCACGAATTAGGATTTGAGGTATCAGGGCCTGTTGCAGTTGAAGTGTTCGCCTTGCCAGCTCAGGGAATGGTCGTAATCGTAACGCGTGGCAAGACGGGCTCAAAGGACGGCAAAGAGGAAGAATTCGAAGACGAGGATGTATACGAGCTAGAGGTCACATTGGAAGAAAGCGATTTGATCATGTATGCCTTCCGGGACTTTGAGCATATGGTTGAAGCCGCCCATCGCATTAACGCCCTTTTAACCAATGGAGGAGCTGCCTACTTCTACCAGGGGAAATATCATCTGGTGCTGGAGGAAGTCGACTTGGATCAGGAGCGTTATCACAAGCTAATTGCGATCCTCTCTGAGTACGGAGAAGCGACGCCGATAACGATTTATGTTTTGGAAGAATATGGGAAAGTCATCGTTGCCGACGATGCTGTAAAAGAAATATGCAGGCATTTCACGTAATCGAAAAAGAAATGTCTGGGAATATAAAACAGCACCTAGTCAACCAACTAGGTGCTGTTGCTGTCTGTACAGATTATGCTAGGCCTTCAAAAAAATCAGCTTCTTTACCTTGAATGGTATAGTTCGGAAGGCTGTGCCAAGCCAAGATGTAATGATTGTTTGGCGGAACAGAATGGTGCTCGCCTTTTGTTACACCTGGGAAAACGCGCTCTACTGATAGGTGCTGTGTTCTGTGCGCCCGCAAGGCATCTGCTACTTTTTGCATGTATTCGGGGGCGTGAATGATCGTCGTAATGCTCTCGATTGGATCCGTAAAGGGAGGCTTCATCGTACCAAATCCTTCCTCGGATGAGCGAGTCGCATAATAAAGCTTTCGCACACTCGTATCTGGGCCTAACGAAAGGACAGCCTGAGTGGTAGCATGACTAATCGCCAAATGGTCAGGATGTCCGGAGATGCCATGCGGTGCAAACGTGACGACGATTTCCGGTTGGATCTGGTGAATAGCATGGTGGATACGAGTAACGAGCTCATCTACAGGCACAGTGTTTAGGAACTTATCCTGGTATTCCCAGACGTCTACCTGATCGAAACCGAGTATGGCACAAGCGTCGCGAAGCTCTTGCTCGCGAAAACGGGGGAGTTCTTCCGGTGAGCATAAAGGTGGTTCACCAGCCTTCCCTGCTTGCCCTTTTGTTGCACACAATAGATGGGTGCTGACCTTTTGGTTTTTACTATATTTGGAAATGGAAATCCCACAGGCAAACGTTTCGTCATCGGGATGGGCAAAAACAAACAAGATAGACTTTTTTTTCATAAAAACACCTCCATGAATAAACTTCCACCTTTACTTTTTCTATTATGGCATAAATCCACTATTTCCGTAATGAAAGAAACAAGTTTGGGGACAATACAAGCATGATGGGACGCGCTTTTGAAGCTGTTGTAAAAAATGCAGCCCGTAAAAGCGGTTTCAGAAATGATTGGTAAATAATTGAATGATTATGCAAAACAAGGAACGAAAACGTTTTCGAAATGGAAAAAAAACATTTTTAAGCTTCTCATAAATGATACAAGCGTGTATACTAAAGGCGGCATTGACCGAAAACATTTTTGAGGTGGTAAGTAATGGGTAATCAAGACGTGGTAACCGAAAGCACCGAAGGGAAAGAAAAGCAAGAATCATTGAACTTGCTCCATTCAACTCAAACGGTGATCAAGGAAGCACTGGAGAAACTAGGTTACCAAGAATCGATGTTTGAACTCTTGAAGGAACCGCTACGCGTTTTGACTGTACGTATTCCGGTTCGCATGGATAATGGCGAAGTAAAGGTATTTACGGGCTATCGTGCACAGCACAACGATGCAGTAGGTCCGACCAAGGGGGGCATTCGTTTCCACCCGGAAGTTACTGAGGATGAAGTTAAAGCACTTTCTATCTGGATGAGCCTCAAAGCAGGTATCGTCGATCTGCCATATGGCGGTGGTAAAGGCGGTATCATTTGCGACCCGCGTGAAATGTCCTTCCGCGAATTGGAAAGACTGAGCCGCGGTTACGTTCGCGCAATCAGCCAGCTTGTGGGTCCTACTAAAGATATTCCAGCTCCGGACGTCTTTACGAACTCACAGATCATGGCGTGGATGATGGACGAATATAGCCGTATCCGTGAATTTGACTCGCCTGGTTTCATTACGGGTAAACCAATTGCGCTGGGTGGTTCCCATGGCCGCGAAACAGCTACTGCAAAAGGTGTAACCATTTGCATCCGTGAAGCAGCGAAGCGTCGCAACATCGACGTAAAAGGTGCTCGCGTAGTTGTACAAGGCTTTGGTAACGCTGGTAGCTACTTGGCAAAATTCATGCATGATGCAGGCGCTAAAGTCGTAGGTATCTCTGATGCATACGGTGCGCTGCATGATCCAAACGGTTTGGATATCGACTACTTGTTGGATCGTCGTGATTCCTTTGGTACAGTTACAAAACTGTTCAACAACACGATCACTAACAAAGAGCTTCTTGAACTGGAATGCGACATTTTGGTTCCGGCAGCGATCGAAAACCAAATCACAGCTGCAAATGCTCACAACATCAAGGCGTCAATCGTAGTAGAAGCGGCAAACGGCCCAACTACACTGGAAGCGACCAAGATTTTGACTGAGCGTGGAATTCTTCTGGTTCCAGACGTACTGGCTAGTGCTGGTGGTGTGACTGTTTCCTACTTCGAGTGGGTACAAAACAACCAAGGCTATTACTGGTCTGAAGAAGAAGTAGAAGAGAAGTTGGAAAAAGTAATGGTTCGTTCGTTTGAAAATGTATACTCCATGTCTCAAACTCGTCGCATTGACATGCGTCTGTCTGCTTACATGGTTGGTGCCCGCAAGATGGCTGAGGCTTCTCGCTTCCGCGGTTGGGTATAATTTTCCAAACAACCCTCCATATATTTAGAAAACATGGCTCCGCCGTTTTGGCGGGGCCTTTTTTATTGGAGACATGTGACTGTAGTGGAGAGAAGAATATTTCCAGGCTAGGCTCCGGGCTTCGTCCTGCTTAGGGATGAGACTGTCCGCTCCGAAGGGATTCGCGGGGAAACGCAAAAGTGGTAGCC
>NZ_AKIX01000058.1:0-32975 GCF_000282075.1 Brevibacillus sp. BC25 | reverse complement strand
CCCAGCCACTGCATCCGTATACGGCGGCATTGTTGTCGGCGATTCCGAAGCCTACTCCGCATCGGCGACAAGAGCGGATCGTCCTGCAAGGGGATGTACCATCTCCGGCCAATCCGCCGTCAGGTTGTCGTTTTCATCCTCGTTGTCCAATGGCGCAGGAGAGATGCAGCAAGGAGATTCCTGAGCTGATTGAGGTTGGGCAGGATCGGCAGGTCGCGTGTCATTTCCCTTTAGCATAGAGAGAAAGAGCCACCCATCATGGGTGGCTTCTTCTATTCTCAAAATAACTCGATAACGGTAATACTGACATTGGCTGTTTGGGGAGGGAACGGTTCTGCAAAAAAGACTGTTCCGATGATTGCCGCCACGAGGTTAAGGACACTGGGTGCCCCGACAGGAGTCACCCAGAATAAATGGAAGCTTTTCCCCTTCTGAGTTAATGACATGTCCCTAACGCCAGCTCTTCTATAGCAATAGTGGACCATAACAAATTAATCGCGTCGTCACGCGTGATTGTTATGGTCGGAGTAATATTCGGCAAATTTGCTTGTGACACGGTTATCCCTCCTGAAAATCATAAATAGAACTCGTCCCACTGTTCAAATGTGTTCGCGTTGTTATATAAATAATTTTTCCTAAATATCCACATAAAGGTAGATAAAGCTAAATTCGTTTTGGTACATATAAATCAGTGTTGCCGGATTGTATAGGAATGGGGGATATCTCCGCTGTGGCTATATTCGGCTATGAACGGGAGGGATGCGTGGTGCAACATAAAGGGAAATGGATGATCACCATTGCGATGGCAGTATGTCTGATTGTGGTCTTTGGTTTTGGCAATCAACAAACAATGGCGACTGCGCCAACCACAAAGCCAGTGATAAATGTTTTGGGCAGCGATCCAGTCAATATCAATTCAGATCGAAGCTTTGTCACCGTTCAAGGAGAGTGGATTTTTTATAACAACGATGGCTTATACAAAATCAAAAAGGATGGAAGCTCCCTTCAAAAGTTGAGCAGTGATTGGGCCGATAATTTGAATGTTGTAGGTGACTGGATTTACTATACGCGCAATAAGCCTTTTAAAGAAATCTATCAGATTGAGATGCCCGCTTACGATATCAGTGGTACGTATGAAGATGTGACGGAGCTCATGAAAATCAAGACAGACGGCAGTTCGAAAACAGTCATCAAAAGTGGAAGTCTTGCGGAAGGGGATCCCAATAACGTATATAGATTGTACGTAGTGGGAGATATCATCTACTACGCAGATGGTTATGGTCCTTTGTACAGGATGGACACGAACGGCAAAAATCAAAAGAAGCTGCTTGATCAGTTTGAGGAAGTATATTTCTATCAAGATTGGATTTTTTACACCAATGAGAGTCGTCGATGTTTATAAAATAGGATTGAAGGATGGGAAGACTGCTCTAGTCAAGAAAGGGTTGCCACCAGCAGAGAATCCGATCATGATAAAAAAGATGTATTCAAAGTGAAAATGGTCGAAAACAAAGTGGAAAAGGTAACCCAAAAGGCGAAGTAAGGATAAGAGCCACCCCAGACGGGTGGCTCTATTGTTATATGCTAATTCCTCGGGGCATGAAGCTGACTTCTTTTTCTCTCCCACTTCTTGTACATGAGCACGGAGCCAAACATGAATATAGAAGCGATGAGCGCACTCACGGGCAGCATGACTACCATTTCGTCCGGAAAGACAAAAGGAAGAAGTGGAAAAGCGTATGCAGCTGGGACACGCATGCCGACGATGCGTAATAAAACAAGCATCAAAAGCATGTCGAGCAGCGTGACGATCACCCACGAATCAATTGCAAAGTAGAGCAATGTACCGACTGTTGCCGATATGGTTAACACCAGTCCGAGCTTGAAGGCCATCTTGCCGTTAAACATTGGCTTGTGAAGCGATTCATATACAACGACAAGAATGGGCGGAATAACGGCCATTTGTGGGTAACCAGCTATCCAACATAAACCAATCCACACGAATATCAAAATCAGGAACACGAGCATATACTGATACGGTATCTTCACTTTTTTCTCAAGACCGTCATTCCATTTGAAGGCGAGAACGCCAAGCATGATGATGAAGGAAAGCATGACGACGGAGATCATAAAAGACCATTCAACTGCATTCGTGACCAGAGGTAATAAGCCAGTGGCAAGGGATGGTCCAAAATTCGATTGGATGATTCGTAAAAAGAGCATCATGAGTACGAGTGTGATGCTGACTTTTCCAAGGTACGGCAAGTCTACTTGATTTATCGCAAATCCGATTGCAGCCGTAATAGACGGAGCTACAAAAATTTTAGAGGGCTGTCTGATCCATCCCGGTTCTCGGTATACCCATATGCCAATCGCCATCGCTGCTATTTCTGGTAGAATAACTTCGGAATCATCGAGTATGACGGAAGCCGCTACCATGAGCAAGATAAGCGCTATGGCAATAATATAGGAAAGAATGGTTTCATTCTTCGCTATCACTGAGTTCATCCTGACTAACTCCTTTTCATTTTGTTTATCTTTTATTATTGCAAGGATTGTGAAAGCTGATTGTGCCAATGGGAGCAACATTGTCTGTAACAAAACCGTCACTAACAGTGGAAAAGCAGCACCCAGAAGAGGGTCTAAACAAAATCAAAACGGCATAAGGTAAGGGGTATTACCAAGACAGATGAAGGTCAAGATGAGCATTTCGTGTTTGATAGCGGTGAAAAATGGGCAGACCAATAAGGGAGCATTACGTTACGAATTACACCTAGTATACCGATAGGGGGAACGTGCAATTGTTGAGTTCATTTAAACCATTGAAGAGAATTGAAGAAAACAGCAAGATTGTACAGCAGACGATACAGTACATAGGTAATCAAAAAGTCAGTACGATTACGATAGAAACGCCTAAAAAACTACCTAAATGTAGGTAGTTTTTTCCTATTTGTAGAATCTCAATATAATGTTAAAATAATGTAAAATCTTACCAGAAGGAGAGGTTTACAGGTGCTAAAGAAACTCGTGCAGAGCCATGTGAAAATTGTTTTTTCTGTTCTTGGCATCTTGTTCGTTCTGGTCTCATGGCTCATATTTGAAATTTTAAAAGGTTTGCTGCCAGATTTGATAGCAGTCATACATAAGTGGATGTTTCAACCGATCGAATGGCTGTTTATCCTAGCGCCACCAAATGAGGAAAACAAACTAGCTTCATTAGCCTCTGTTCTAGGCTTGTCTATCTTGTATTCTGCTATTTTGGCAGGAATGGTATTCATCGTCTTGTTCATTTGCAACAAGATTAGAGGGAACGAAATCGAGTTTCAGATGGAAGTGAAATATTGTGAGAAAGAATTGGCCAATGCGATTTACAGCTTGGATGGCAGCGGTCAATCAACTGCTATTATTAATGCGAATGCGATCATGTTTATGAAGGCATTTGAAATGGAAGTAAAGACGATTTATGGATTGAAACCGGACGAGCTATGCTGTTATTGGATCGTACCTACGAATAATGACAAGCAGTTTGAAGTGTTTTACTTAACAGAGTTGAAAGATTTTGACACAGTACGTACGCTATTACTGTCTTCCATGCTTCAAGAGGATTGCAGAATTGCCGATAAACAAGTAAAGGGACGTATTCAAAATACGGATATTGAACAATTTGCAATTGTAAAAAATTTCGGTAAGTTCAGGCTTGGATTCGCGGTCGCTGTTTACAAGAATGACACATTTACTCCCGAAAATATGCAGGAGTTCGAGCGGTTGACTACGTATATGTTATTATTAGGATTTGTTACCAAGTTTGTGAATAAGGTCAAAACCTTAAAGAGAGCTAGTTAGGAGTGGGATACGATGAAATTAGCTGAGTTCTTCGCGAAAAGAGGCAACGAAACTGCTGTTTACTCGAAAAATCTCTCTTCCAAGAAGAAGATTCCCAACAGCAAATTTACTCCTGGCTTCGCTAGCTTAAAACAGATTGTAGATGAACATAGTCCGAATGAGCGACATGATAATAAAGTGGTTGGAGGAAAATGACACTGCCTGTTTGGCAGTGTTATTTTTTTGTTTCGGGATACTTGGGATAGAGGAAAAGCCACCTGCTGAGGGTGGCTTTAGTTTTGGGAGATCTCTACACTGTGTTTGCTCTTCCTGTGTGACCATATCAGGACAGGGACCAGCAACAGTGATAAAGCGCCTCCGGCAAGTGAAAGTGTTGCGTAGCTGGCATTGGCGACGACCATACCTGACAGGGCTCCACCGGATGCACCAGCTAAGGCAATCAATACATCAACCGTTCCCTGCATTTTCGCACGAGTGGCGGGCTGCGTTGCATCCACGATGAGCGCTGTACCGCTAATTAATCCAAAATTCCAGCCCAGTCCGAGTAGCACAAGAGCGGTGATGAGTAGCGGCATCGAATCGGCTGGCGCTAAAGCAGCAGTTATGCTGGCTGCAAGCAGTATGACACCTGAAGCATATGCCATTGTGGAGCGACCGATCTTGTCAACGAGTACACCCGTCAAGAGCGAGGGGAGGTACATCGCACCGATATGAAAACCGATGACGATGCCTACCTCAGACAGACCATGTCCGTGGTGCTTCATATGTACAGGCGTCATCGTCATAATAGCAACCATGACGATCTGCGTCAAAATCATGACGGTGGCTCCCACGATGATTCCCCGGTTGTTGCTTGCAAGCTGATTCTCATTTAGACAGGACGGCGAGCTCTGATCCACCTGTTGCGCTTCGGCGATTGCTTTCGAAACGA
The DNA here is from genome assembly GCF_000282075.1 of Brevibacillus sp. BC25. Taxonomy (NCBI): domain Bacteria; kingdom Bacillati; phylum Bacillota; class Bacilli; order Caryophanales; family Paenibacillaceae; genus Brevibacillus; species Brevibacillus sp. BC25. The sequence goes on along the minus strand of NZ_AKIX01000058.1, from coordinate 28,201 downwards.
TGAACGGGTCCGGTCGAAGCAATACCCAAAATACGAGACCAGCGAGGATAAAGGCTGCGGCACCCAAGATAAAAGGGCCAGCCAGTGCGGGGACACCGATGGATGTAGCGAATCGTCCCATGACTTCCACCAGGTTTGGTCCTGCAACGGCCCCGAAGGTAGTGGAGACCATGGCGATACTTACAGCAGTTGCTCGTTGTTTAGGCTTTGCCAAGTCTGTGCCTGCATAGCGGGCCTGCAGGTTAGTGGCGGTGCCAGCCCCGTACAGAATTAAGGAAGCAAATAGAAGGACAACACTGTTTGCGACGGCTGCGATAACCACCCCAATTGCTCCAATACCTCCGGCTAAGAAGCCACTAGCGAGACCCAAACGGCGTCCAAAGCGTTGAGAGAGTCGACCAACCAGCAATGCAGCAACAGCAGAGCCAAGCGTGAGCAATGCGGAAGGGATGCCCGCGAGACTTTCCGAACCGAGCATATCTTGAGCGAGGAGAGCCCCTACGGTGACACCTGCTGCAAGTCCTGCACCGCCGAAAATTTGTGAGATGACTACAATCCAGAGCGTTCGTTTGTATAGTCTTTGCTGTTTATCTGGGGAGTCAATGTAGCTTTGTAAATCCTCGGGTTTGAGTGACATCTGAACCACCTTTCTATGTAAGGGAAGCTTTCGTTAAGTTATGAAATTTCAGTCATCCATTTGGGTGAAAATGACTGGGGAATTTGCATTCAGTATAGTATTGACGACGGTTTAACACAAGGATAATACGGCTTAAAAAACACTTTTCAAATACAAAAACACCGGACATGTTCTATCCGGTTAGAGTGTAGAAAAAGTCCCCTTCCGTAAAAAGGGGACTTTTCATACGGTTTTAGACGACATCATCATCTGTATACCGTGGCACATCGGTGTTCAATACCTTCAGATCCAGATGACTTATGCGCTCAGGATCGGAGATTAAGTCGACTTCGGTAATCTTTCCGTGACTCATTGTAAATTTGAGTACATAGAGCAATCTTCCTTGAGGAGCCACAATGATTCCTACTGTTCCGTTAACGAGGGCTAGTTGTGCAGCTTTCTGTGCACGGCCCGAAACTTGTTTCGCTAGCGAAACCGCTCCTCGCGTTACTCTTGAAGAGCCTGCTTGACGATCGTCACGAAGAATAACGTGCGGATCGAGCGCAGCTACGAGAGTATCGAAATCGCCAGCATGCGCTGCAGCAAGAAAAGCTTGAACGACGTCGCGTTGGAGAGCATGGTCGACTTCCTGCATTGCTTTCGCCCCGCGAATCCGGTGGCGTGCCCTGCTCGCAAGTTGTCTTGTAGCGACCTCTGACTTACCTAAAATAGGCGCAATCTCATTGTAGGGCATGGCGAAAACATCGTGCAGCACAAACGTGATGCGTTCCGCAGGGTTCAAATTACCAAGAACGACTAGCAGTGCAATACCGACCGAATCAGCCAATATGGCTTCTTGTTCGGGGTCAATAATATTCTCTTGGCTTGTGAAAGCATCGGGCAATTGAGTTTCTATTGATTCTTCGCGCCTAGATTTTCGCGAGCGTAACATGTCGAGACAAACCCGTGAAACAACGGTGGTCAACCATCCTCCCATGTTCTCAATGCTGCTTGCATCCACTCGACTAAGACGTAACCAAGACTCCTGTACTGCATCCTCCGCTTCGTTCAATGATCCAAGCATTCGATAAGCGACTGCCTGAAGGTGCTTTCGGTGTGATTCGAATATATTTGCCAACCAAACCTGTTCGCTCATCATTTAAACTCCCTCGCACAAAAATAAAAAAGCCTATATAAATTCTGACGGATGAAATCTTACCAATGTGACAAATACCGGTCATTTAATTTTGTCACAAGTTCCGGGGGGCGATCCGTCAACATAGTAAGGAGCCGAAATCGGTTCTAAGCAAAATGAGAGGAGTGCTTCACATGCAATCATAACGTTTCTACCAGACAGATCGTAACCGTTTCTGCGAGCAAATTATTGAAAGTGGGTACTACATTATGGCAACAGTATTATATATTACGGCAAATCCACACGATCATGAAAAGTCATACAGCATGTTAGTAGGTAAAGAATTTGTACAGACCTATCGATCTGCAAATCCAAATGATGAAGTTATTCATCTTGATCTGTATAAAATGGATATACCGCAACTTGATCTCGATGTTTTTAGTGGTTGGGGCAAACTGAAAGCTGGTATTGCATTTGATCAATTGACCGAAGCGGAGATAAGGAAACTCAGCCGTATGGATGAGTTGGTAGACCAATTTGTTGCCGCAGATAAATATATATTTGTTACTCCGATTTGGAATTATTCGTACCCACCGGTTATGAAGTCATACATTGACTCCATTTGCATAGCGGGTAAGACTTTCAAATATTTACCGGATGTCGGCCGAGTTGGCTTGCTGAGTGATAAAAAAGCCGTTCATATTCAAGCTAGCGGAAGTTTCTTGTCACCAGGCTCAGATGATGCAGACTTAGAAATGGGTCATCGCCACCTGAAGGCTATTATGGAATTCGTTGGAGTTCCTACTTTTGAGGCGATATTTGTGGAGGGCATGGCCGCGAAACCCGAGCAAGAGCCTGCGATAAAAGAAAAGGCGATGCAACAAGCGCGCGAGATTGCCATGAAATTCTGACGATTGCCCCCTTTTCGGAGATAGAAAAAAGAGGATAGCCTGCACCTAACTTGCTTTTGCTAGGTGTAGTGCTATCCTTTTCGTGTTTTTCGTTCATTTTCCTACGATAATCAATAGCTCACGGAGGTTTTGTATGAGGATTTGATTTTCTTCCAGCGTACCTACACTGATTCGAATATGCTCCGGTAACCCCCAAGTGTCTCCGTACCGTAAAATGATTCCTCTTTCCAGCAGCTCTTGATAAATCCTACCCGCATGTGGCCCCAATTTTGCCAAGATAAAATTAGACATACTCACGGTATAAGGGATATTCATTTCATCGAATGCATCATACAGCTGCTTGCGGCCCTTGGTGTTTTCTGTGAGGGATATTTCAAAATGCTCCACGTCAGCGAGGGCGGTAATTGCGGCTGTTTGTGCTAAAGAATTGACGTTAAACGGCTCTTTTACTTTCAGGATTTTTTGGATCACCGAAGGGTGAGCGACACCAAATCCGACGCGAATACCGGCAAGCGCGTAAATTTTCGAGAAGGTTTGCAAGACGAGAACAGGGTATCCTTGGCGGACAAATTCAATTCCCGTTGTGTAATCGTCAGCTGTTGCATAGTGACTGTAAGCAGCGTCGAGTACCACAAGCACCCCATCTGGCAGATGGTCTAGCAATGCCGTTAAGTCCTGACGAGACAAATAGGTGCCTGTCGGGTTGTTTGGGGAACAAAGGTAGACAAGCTTTGTTCGATTCGTGATGGCTCCCAAAATAGTGGAAACATTGAATGCATAATTGGCCTCAAGTGGAACCGTTTTGATGACTGCTCCCATGAGATGTGCGCCGAATTCATATTCACTAAAGGTCGGCGTAGGCACGACGATTTCGTCCTCGGGCTCCAAATAGGTTTCGGAAATGAGCTTGATCAGTTCGTCACCGCCATTCGTGACGATTAAATGCTCCGGACTTAACTCAAGATGATCAGCCAAGTGCTCTTTTAGCGTCGTTGTATTGGCATCCGGGTAACGATGCAGCTCCGGGAGCGCACCGAGAATGGCGCGGATGATTTTAGGGGATGGGCCGAGTGGATTTTCATTTGAGGCTAATTTAATGATATGAGAGAGTCCGTACATTTTTTTAATCTCCCAAATCGGCATTCCAGGTTGATAGGATTGTATCTTTTCTAATGTTTTTCGCGATTGTGTCGTGGGCAGTTGTTTCATCTATATGGCCTCCAAAACTTCATGGTAGCAACACTGTAAGTGAAATCTCCAGCAGTGTAACCAGCCAATTCACGAAAGATGGAACAGACCAATTACGAGGAAGGACACAAATTGGATGGTTCATAAAAGTCAAGATTGGATCATGAAGGAAGGAGCCGCGTACCTTATAATCAGCCCAGAAACATCACTCATTCAAACAACACGGAAGGATAGTGAGGTGGGAAAAATGTTGATTCAAGGGCAAACGCCGCTCTTTAACGGGCTGAGAAAGCATGCCCAGAAGAATCCAATCCAATTCCATATACCAGGTCATAAGAAAGGGAAAGGGATGGATCCTGAATTTCGATGGTTCATGGGAAAAAATGCACTTTCCATCGATTTGATTAACATTGAACCATTAGACGATTTGCATCAACCAAAAGGAATTATCAAACAAGCGCAGGAATTGGCTGCTGAAGCCTTTGGCGCTGATCACACCATATTTTCTGTTCAAGGTACGAGCGGAGTCATTATGACCATGATTATGGCGGTATGTAATCCCGGCGATAAGATCATCGTGCCACGGAATGTACACAAATCTATCATGAGCGGAATTGTTTTATCGGGTGCGACTCCTGTCTTTTTACATCCAGAAATAGACCCTGTCTTCGGGATCTCACATGGAATCACACCACAAGCTGTGGAAAAAGCATTGGAACAGCATCCCGATGCAAAGGCAGTTCTAGTCATCAATCCAACCTATTTTGGATTTGCCGGTGACTTGAAGAGTATCGTTCAAATTGCGCATGCCAGAGGAGTGCCTGTACTCGTTGATGAAGCGCATGGCTCACATGTTCACTTCCATCCCAAGCTTCCCCTATCGGCTATGCAAGCTGGCGCAGATATGGCAGCAAGCAGTATGCATAAATTAGGAGGCTCTCTGACGCAGAGTTCGTTGTTGAACATTCAGGGAAATCTTGTTTCGATTCAGCGTGTACAAGCTATCTATAGCATGCTTACGACGACATCCACCTCTTATTTACTGCTCGCTTCGCTCGATGTGGCGAGAAAGCGGTTGGTTACATCCGGGAAAACTCTATTGGATCAAACGATTCAGCTGGCAAACGAAGCACGAGCACAAATCAATAAAATTAATCATTTGTACTGCATTGGGAGAGAAATTATCGGGACAAATGGAGCGTTTGCTCATGATCCGACCAAGCTGGTCATCTCAGTAAAAGACCTCGGCATTACGGGATATGAAGCTGAAAAATGGCTTCGTGATCGCTATAACATTGAGGTAGAGCTGTCTGACCTGTACAACATCGTTTGTATTATCACACCGAGTGATACAAAAGAAGATTTGCAAATCCTTGTCTATGCCTTGGAGGAGCTGGCTGCCGGGTCCGAGGATCAAGGAAACAGAAAAAGCCGTCCAAAAATGCAGCTTCCGAAAATACCAGTACTCGCTGTCACCCCGCGCGATGCATTTTACGCACCGACAGAGATGATTCCTGTCGAACAATCCGTGGGAAGAATTATCGCGGAGTTTGTCATGGTATATCCACCAGGTATTCCGATCTTTATCCCGGGCGAGATCATTTCGGAAGAGAACCTCATCTATACGAAGAAAAACATCGAGGCAGGTTTACCTGTACAAGGCTTTGAAGACCCCACGCTACAAACCATACGTGTCATCAAGGAATAACCAAACAACAGGCATTGGAGGAGAATACTTTGAAACAATATCTCAGCTTTTCGGAAGAGGTCAGACACGCACTTGATCATCAATTGCCGATTGTTGCACTAGAAACGACGATTATCTCCCATGGAATGCCTTATCCGCAAAATGTAGAAATGGCGAATGACGTAGAGCAAATTATTCGCAATCATGGTGCTGTTCCGGCAACGATTGGTTTCATGGATGGGCAAATCAAGATTGGTTTGAGTGCGAGTGAGCTGGAAGAATTCGCGACAAACAAAAATGTGGCCAAGGTCAGCCGCCGGGACATTCCGTATATGTTAGCCTCGAAAAAAATAGGAGCGGCAACCGTATCGGGGACGATGATCGGTGCTGAGTTGGCAGGCATTCGCATGTTTGCAACAGGTGGAATTGGCGGTGTTCACCGTGAAGGGGAAGTGACGTGGGATGTGTCTGCTGATTTGACGGAGCTGGCGGAGACAAATGTGGCAGTCGTATGTGCGGGCTGCAAATCCATTTTGGATATCGGAAGAACACTGGAGTACTTGGAAACGCTCGGAGTACCTGTTGTTGGCCATCAAACAACCGAGTTCCCGGCTTTTTACTCCCGCAAAAGTGGATTCGATGTGTCTGTAAGCATGGATACGCCAGAAGAGGCAGCTGCGATGCTGGATGCTAAATGGAACCTCGGCTTGAAGGGCGGAGCGGTGATTGCCAATCCGATCCTCGAAGCGGATGCAATCCCTTACGATGAAATCGAAGCGATTATTCTCCAAGCGATGCATGATGCGAAGAACCAAGGAATCACTGGCAAGCAAGTAACGCCATTCATGTTAGCGAATGTAAAAGAACGAACAGGCGGAAAAAGCCTGGAGGCGAACATTGCCCTGGTGAAAAATAATGCAAAGCTCGCTGCACAAATTGCCGTTGCGTTAAACCGTAGCGAATCATAGGAGGAAAGGCCGCCTTGGGGTGGCCTTTTTCTTTTGCTTACTCAAGGGTTTTCTACCGTTTTTCCCCCTTTGATTCGGAAAAGAATCAGTAAAAAAATCGGCAGCAGCAGGAGCACGTATCCATACTTGTAATAGGAGTGATTGGCCTGCAAGAGTTGTTGATGATTGGAAAACACGAGTAAAGACATGAAAAGTGTAACCAAACAGACAGGTAAGCTCAGTTTTTTGTAAGTGGTGGAAAGGAGAAAGGCAAGACATTCACAGATGGCGTATAAAAATATCGCTACCCGGATGAAACAGCCTGCTGTCATCGTATATAAACCATAAATGTCTCCGCGGCTTATAAAGCCCAATTTTATTTGTCTGACTGTATTTTGCACGGGCCAATCCAATTTTTCAGAGAGAGGCAGCCCAAATACAGCAATGGCACCCATTAGCATCGATGCGCCCAAAAAGACGTTAAATAACACAAGAAAGGAGAAACCATTGAAGTCATGACGCACTCCAACCCATTTTGTCTGAAGCAGAAGAACTAAGATCAGTTCCCCCCACAAGGCAACATAGAAAAGTGAGCCCTCCAGAGCAGGTCCCCACCCATTGTCGAGGATCGGCAAAATGCGGGCATAATCTTTTTCTTGCATGAGTGTCAGTCCAACTATCGGTCCTGTTATCATCGTCATCAAAAAAAAGATGACGGCCATTCTAGCGATGGATTCGATGTTTCTTTGCAGACTGAACCAAATGAGAAGCATGAAGCTCGTTCCGATTGCCCAGAGAGGCGTCTCCGGCAAAAAGGTTATACTGATGAACTCCTCCAAACCCCGCATCGTCGTAGCAGAAGCAAACAGAAAATAGGCGAGTAAGATCAAACACAAAATGACAGCTGGTGCTCTACCGGCTTTTTCTTCTGTTCCCGTCAGTAACGAGGTGTTTTGAAGTTTACTTCGCAGTATGCTCAACAGCAGAACGAATAGAATGCCTGAGGGGATGCTGATCAAAGCAGATATCCAGCCGTCTTTGCCAGCGGTATGAATCAGTGGTTCGATTAGGAAGACGTGTCCCATTATGGGGAGACTTAATCCATGGATTGAGACCCACTGAAATCTTGAAATCGTGCGGACGTCCAACCATCCCACTCCTTATTTTTCGCCAAGTTGCTCTGCCAGAAGACCATTTAAGAGGAGCTTGGTCTGAACATTCACTTTTACGTCTAGCTCTGAAAAGTGAGCGGACCATTGTTCTTCTCGGGTTTTCCACACTTGTGGATACGAGCGATGCACATATTCATGAAAGCCAAAAATATCGGCCTTGTTTTTCTTCGCTACTGCTACAGCCTCATGGATTTCATCTCGAATGACATGATTGACTTTTGTCTGCAACCATTTATACGTCTCTGTGTCCATTGGAATGGGATGATTGAGACTTCCGATATATCCGTGTGGATGGACAGTCACCTGGATATGTAACTGATTATTTTCGAGAACGGGACGGATTTTTGTTTTGGAACCTATAATCTCAATCGATGCGTATTGTCCCTGTTTCTTGAGTGGAACGATGACAATCGTGTTTTTTATTTTCCCCGTTGTCCACAGTAATCCGCGCACCTGTGTCTCATTGATCGAAGCAATCGCTTTTCCGCCTTTGATAATGACAGCTCCAGCTTCACGGCTTTCTTTCTTCGATTGGATGGGATGACTGATCGGCAGATAGCCTATTTTCTCTTTACTCGCCATCATGCGCATAAGGTCCAGCGAACGGACGGGTGGATATTTGCCAATGGCTCGACTGGCTAGCATTTTTTCGTTGATTTGCAGAGGCTGGATGTCGTTCGTATTTCCTTTTGTGTGCAGGAGAGCTTCCGCTTTCCCTTCGACATAAATGACCCAGTGACGCCCAGATAATTCCTGATCGCGAAAAAATAAATCAAGGGGACCGATGATATCCTTTTTGGCTGCGTCCGTGCCAATCGCTACGTATTGCATTTGATGATAGCTAAGCTTGTACCCCGAGTACTCGATCATATTTCGGGCCGCGTCAAACATGGTATAGCCTGTCGATTGGATAATCGCGCTTTTTTCCGCCGTGCCTCCATCCGTTTTTCCACTGCTTGGCTTCATGACGTTCACAGTAAGGACATAACGGCCTTCCTCGTTCAAGTCGATTCCAACTGCTGTGACAAATCTTGTCTCAGTGAGCTCGATGTTATTCCAGCAACCCCCTAAAATGACAGTCAGCAAGCCTATTACAGCGGTTAGCGTCTTCATGATCATTCTCCCTTTTGCTTCTTCAGTGGGAAAGGGGTAGCACCGGAGCTTTGTTTGATAAACCAAAGTGGAAGGCGAAGAAAGAAGTCCTTCCAATCTTGCAGTTTCAAAGGAGCTAAAGGAGCAAGATAAGGTATCCCAAACGAGCGGAGATCGCACAAATAAATAGCAACCAGATAAAAGACGAGAAAATTACCGTACAATCCAAGCGCCGAGGCGGCAAAAATCGAGACAAATCGAAGAATGACTACCACGTCAGAGATGGCAGGGAAAATAAACGAAGTGATGACTGACGCGGCAATGATAATAACGGTCGGCGCTCCAACTAATCCCGCACTAACGGCGGCCTCACCAATGACTAATGCTCCTACGATGCTGACAGCTTGTCCGATGGGGCGAGGCATGCGGACCCCAGCCTCACGCAGCCATTCATACACGATCGCCATAAGAAGCAGCTCGATGGGCAAAGGGAACGGAACCCCTTCTCTGGCATTGATAAAACTGAACAACAACGTGGGGGGGACTAAGTCCTTGTGGAAATTTTCGAAAGATATATAAAGAGATGGGAGAAATGCTGAGACAAAAAATGCTGCATAGCGAAGCATGCGCAAAAAGCTGGCGTAGAAAGGGCGGGAATAGTAATCCTCCGGGTTTTGAAAAAACTCTTGAAACGTGGCTGGTACCATGAGGGCAACTGGACTGCCATCCACTAAAATAGCGACACGCCCCTCCAAAATTTTGGCTACCAGGATGTCTGGTTTCTCACTGTTGAAGATGGTTGGGAAAATAGAATACGGTTCGTCTTCGATCCATTGCTCGATATAGCCGGAGTCCAAGATGGCATCCATTTTTATGACAGATAGGCGCTTTCTCACCTCATCGACCAATTCTTCCTTCACAATTCCTCGGACGTAGGCGAGACATACCCTTGTATTCGATTGTGTACCGATCCAATAGGTTTCAATTTGGAGATTGGGATTGTGATATCTTTTTCGAATGAGTGAGAGATTTGTGTCAATCGTTTCAATAAAGCCTTCGCGGGGCCCACGAATGACAGCTTCTTTGGAAGGCTCTTCCACGCTTCTTTGTCCAAGAGATTTGGCTCCGATAATAATGCATTGTGCTTGGTTATGAATAAAAAGCACGATATATCCGCGGGCAAGCTGCTCGAGTACTTTTTCAAGTGTGTTTTCCTTCCACGCCAGCGAGACATGCATAACAGCATTCATCATATGATCAATCATGTCCTCGTTGAGATCGCCAATGGTATTCATCAGCGGTCTAATGACATCCCGATCCATTACGTCTTGATTCGACATGCCTTTTAAGAACAGCAAAGATGCTTGGTGTGACTGATTTGTCCCAAGCCAAATGGTTCGGACGGCTAGATCACTCGTGAACCCAAAATGACTGCGAACGGTGGTCACATTTGCTTGAAGATCCTCCTGTAAGGGAGTTTCTTGTGGTTCCTGATTCTGTTTGATTTGATGGATGGATAGTTTTCTCCGAAACTTTTTGATCACGTAGCTTCACCTAATCAGTAATGAGATGGAAGTGATCTTAGGGTACCCATCGATTTCCAATTCCATTCGACTAGATAAGGACCTTCTTGGGTGAGAAGGGCTTTTTTATGTCCAAAAAGTGTCCAAAATGCAGCGGATTCTTGAACATGGCTGGTTGATCCACTTTGTCATTGGCTGGTGACACTCTATTGGTCCGGCTTTAGAGTAAGACTTGTTTCAATAGTACCCTGTGCATGGTGATAGGAGATGAGGACAAGGACATGAAGACGTCCAAGACAGTACGCTGTATGTCATTTTTGTTCATGTTCATCCTGCTGTTCTTGACGACCGGTTGCGCTGATAACTATATCGTGCTCGATCCGAAAGGACCCATTGGTGAACAGCAAAAGGACTTAATGATTTTATCCACGCTTTTAACGTTAATTGTGATTGTTCCTGTACTAATTCTTACTTTTGTCATTGTATGGCGATACCGTGACAGAGAAGGAAGAAAGGCGAAGTACACGCCTAATTGGGAACACAGTACGAAACTGGAAATCATTTGGTGGGGCATTCCCATCATCATTATTACGTTAATTGGGATCGTGACAGTTCAGTACACGTATTCTTTGGAGCCATCTAAACCGTTGGAATCCGAGAAGAAACCGATCACGATTCAAGTGACGAATTTGGATTGGAAGTGGCTGTTCCAATATCCTGAACAAGGCATTGCCACTGTGAACTACGTGCAATTCCCGGAGGATACGCCAGTACGCTTTGAAGTGACATCTGACGCCCCGATGAATTCATTCTGGATTCCACAGCTTGGCGGTCAGATTTATGCCATGTCCGGCATGTCTATGACTCTCTACCTGCAAGCAGATGAGCAGGGTGAGTACATGGGATCTGGTGCGAACTTTACCGGTAAAGAATTTGCGAAGATGTTCTTTACAGCGAATGCGACATCCCAAGAAGACTTTGATCAATGGGTGAATCAGGTGAAAAATACTTCCCCTGAGTTGTCGTTGGATGGTTACAAAGAGCTGACCAAACAAGGAACATCGGATGTACGTTATTTCTCTGCTTTCCCTGAAGGATTGTACGAGATGACTGTGACCAAGTATGCTGCTTCACACAACCACGGCTTATCTACGAGAGTGCAACCGCCAGCGCGGGTGAAAGAATAGTCGGTTGAAATGGAAAGAGGGAGGAGAGAGACAACGATGTGGGAGAGTGTGAAAGAATTCGCCTCTGAATTTTTCGTAACAGGCGATCCACTTATTTACGGCGCGGACGTCAGCATTGTGCTCAGTATGATCGCAATCGTATCGGTGCTGACTTACTTTAAAAAATGGGGATGGCTCTGGCGCGAATGGCTGACAACTGTCGATCACAAGAAGATCGGTATCATGTACATTCTCGCTTCCGTTCTCATGCTGTTTCGAGGAGGGGTAGATGCTCTCCTGATGCGGGCTCAGCTCGTCATGCCTGAGATGCAGTTTTTGAGTGGGGATCACTACAATCAGATTTTTACGACGCATGGCGTCATTATGATTCTGTTTATGGCGATGCCGCTTATGTTTGGTTTGTTCAATGTTATCGTGCCGCTGCAACTCGGTGCACGTGATGTAGCCTTTCCGTTTCTGAATGCGCTCAGCTTCTGGCTGTTTTTCTCAGGGGCGATGCTGTTTAACTTGTCCTTCGTCATCGGGGGCTCCCCGGATGCTGGATGGCTGGCTTACCCGCCGTATTCAGAGCTAGCCTTTAACCCGGGACCAGGTCAGGATTTCTACATTTGGGGGATTCAGATCTCAGGTATAGGCAGTTTGATGACCGGGATTAACTTTATTGTAACGATCTTGAAAGTGCGTGCTCCTGGTATGACGTTGATGAAAATGCCGATGTTTTCCTGGTCAGTTTTGTCGAGTTGTATCGCAATCGTTTTCGCATTTCCAATCTTGACTGTTACATTGGCACTGCTGTTTATCGACCGATATCTGGGTGGACACTTCTTTACTTTGGATGGCGGCGGTAACCCGATGATGTACATCAACTTGATTTGGATGTGGGGTCACCCGGAAGTTTACATTATCGTTCTGCCAGCGTTCGGGATTTTCTCCGAGATCGTTGCGACGTTCTCTCGGAAAAAGCTGTTCGGTTACAAATCCATGGTGTTCGCCATGATCATCATTAGTGTTCTGTCGTTCCTCGTATGGGCGCACCATTTCTTCACAATGGGCTCCGGTGCGGACGTCAATGCCTTCTTTGCGGTCACGACGATGTTGATTGCGATTCCGACGGGTGTGAAAGTGTTTAACTGGCTGTTTACGATGTTCCGAGGAAAAATTACGTTCGAAACACCGATGCTTTGGATGGTCGGGATTATCCCGAACTTCGTCATCGGTGGGATGACGGGTGTACTTCTGTCCGTGGCACCTGCTGACTTCCAATATCACAATAGCTACTTCCTCGTTGCCCACTTCCACCAAGTAATTATTGCAGGTGTCGTGTTTGGATTCTTCGCAGGCTTGTATTACTGGTGGCCGAAGATTTTTGGCTTCAAGCTGAATGAGCGTATTGGCCGTTGGGCTTTCTGGCTGTGGAACATCGGGTTCTACCTGTGCTTCATGCCGCAATACGCATTGGGCTTGATGGGTATGACACGTCGTCTTTACACGTACGGCTGGGATAAAGGCTGGTTCGAAATGAACCTGGTATCGACGATCGGTGCCGTAATCATGGGTGCTGCCTTCCTTGTCCAAATTTGGGATATTGCACACAGCATCAAGCACATGAAGAGAGATACAACAGGAGACCCATGGAATGCCCGTACGTTGGAGTGGTCGATTCCTTCTCCAGCTCCGTTCTATAACTTTGCCGTAATGCCGCAGGTAACGTCTCAAGATGATTGGCATGAAAGAAAGCTACGCATCGAGCAAGGCTTGGAAAAGCCGGCGAAAGTAGAGCTGGAACCGATTCATATGCCGAAAAACTCTGGTATTCCAATCGTGATGTCCATGTTCTGGTTCTTTGTCGGATTCGGTTTGATTTTTGACTGGCTATGGATGGCTGTACCAGGATTTATCGGTGTGATTGGTTGTATGGTTGTTCACTCGTTTAACTACGACACGGACTATTACGTCACGGTGGAAGAGATTAAACGTACAGAGGCGGAAGCAGGGAGGGTGATTACGTAATGGCTAATGTGAATGCTGGACACCATGATCATCATCCAGACCAAGAGGAATTGCGCACGTTTGCCTTTTGGATCTACCTCATGACGGATGTTATCTTGTTCGCTACCTTGTTTGCGACTTATATCGTACTGCAAGGGAGCACGGATGGTGGTCCAGGTCCAAAAGATCTTTTTCAGATGAATGGTATTTACGCGAGTACGTTTATTTTGCTGACCAGTAGCTTTACGAGCGGTCTTGCGATTCTCGCTATGAATAAGGGTAATCGTCTTGCATTGATGAACTGGCTGGGAGTTACCATATTTTTGGGAGCATCCTTCTTGTTCCTGGAAATCAATGAGTTCATACATCTGGTAGGCGAAGGGGCTACGATTAGCACGAGTGCATTCCTGACTGCTTTTTACACCTTGGTAGGAACGCATGGATTGCACGTGGCGCTCGGATTAGGGTGGATGATCATCGTCATCATGCAAATCGCGAAGCACGGTATTACACCTGTAACGAAACGAAAAGTAAACATCATCAGCTTATTCTGGCATTTCCTTGATGTTGTTTGGATTTTCGTCTTCACCATCGTGTATGTGATGGGGGTGAATTAATTGAGCAAGCAATCTGTGCATGGCACGACAGAACAACACGGCGGTCATGGTTCCCTGAAATCGTATGTGATCGGTTTCGTCTTGTCGCTTGTACTCACAATCATTCCCATCTTGGCCCTAGAGAACGGATGGTTAGATAGTGATAAGCGACTCATCATCTATTTAGTAGCGGCTCTGTTTCAGTTTATTGTCCAGTTATTCTTCTTCATGCATCTGAAAGAAGAGGATAAACCACGTTACAATTTGATGTCGCTCTTACTTGGACTGTTTATCGTATTCCTCATCGTGATCGGCTCCATCTGGATCATGATGTACAACATGGTCGCACTATAATGACGTCAATTCAATCGGGGGTAGGAGATGCTAGCAGATTGGATACAGCTCACCAAGCCCCGCATTCTTCAACTCAATCTGGTAGCAGCATTCGGTGGGTATTGGGTAGCGAGTAAGTGGGAGCCGGATTGGATGCTCTTGTTATGGCTGATGATCGGGACCACACTCACAATGGCTTCGTCCTGCGTGTTAAATAACATTTGGGACTGGCAGCTTGATCAAAAAATGACCCGTACGAAAGACCGGCCACTTGCTTGCGGACGACTGAAACCTTGGGGCGTACTGCTGTACGCCCTGGTTCTCGGTCTTGCGGGGGAGCTGGTGCTATTTTATAAAGTCAATGCGCTAGTAGGTTGGCTCGGATTGTTCGGGATGTTCGTATACGTAGTCGTTTACACCATGTGGCTCAAGCGAACGTCAACCTGGAGCACGTCCATTGGTGGCGTTTCGGGAGCAATGCCGCCTGTGATGGGGTATTGTGCCTACACGAATGAGATAGACGCAGGGGCGTGGCTTTTGTTCGCTTTGTTGTTTTTGTGGCAGCCTGTTCACTTCTGGTCACTTGCGATTAGGCGTGTAGAAGAGTATAGAACGGCGGGATTTCCTCTCCTCCCGGTAGTGAAGGGAATCAAGCGAACCAAGCGCCAAATGATTCCGTACGTAGTACTACTGTTGCCAACTGTAACGATTATGTACTTGCTTGGTTATGTAGGGATTGTCTTTTTCGCTGTTTCCTTCCTATTCGGAATGGTATGGATGGGACATACGATGATCGGGATTGTGTCGGAGAACACGGAAAAATGGGCGAAGACAAACTTTTTCCTCTCGATTAATTATTTGATGATTGTTTTTGTGTGCATGGTAGTGGATACAGCAGGCCGTCCCTTTTTGTAAGGTACCGTTATTCCCGTAGGAAAGGTAGGGGGTTTCTGTGAAAGCCATCAAGTATCTCATGATTGGTTCACTGTTCTTGGTTGCAACTGCATGCAGCAATGGCGCAACGGAAGAGCAAACAGAAGTTGCAGATGCAGATAAAAGTGCGATGAAGCTATACAAAAATAATTGCATGAGCTGCCACGGTAACGATTTATCCGGTAGGGTGGGTCCAGGCTTGCAGCAAGTTGGCTCGAAAATGACGGAGGAAAAACTCGTTGAAATAATTACGGTCGGCGCAAATGGCATGCCTGGTTATGAAAATGTACTCAGCGCAGAAGAAATCGGCCAGTTAGCAAAGTGGCTCTCTGAGAAAAAAGAATAGGAGAGGGGCGGTACAATGAAAAAAACAGCTTGGTTGATCATGCTCAGTATCCTGATGGTTCTGGTAACTGCGTGTGGTCCAGCAAGATATGATTACAACTATCCGGTTAATGAATTTGCTTATACGGACCAGGAAGGGAAGCCTTTTTCATCGAAAGACCTGGAAAATAAGGTATGGGTTGCTAACTTTGTCTTTACGTATTGTGGAACCGTTTGTCCTACGATGACAGCAAATATGGCTGAATTGCAGAAAAAAGCAAAAGAAGCTGGCGTTGATGTGGAGTTTGTTTCTTTCTCGGTTGATCCAGAAAGAGATACGCCAGAGGCATTGAAGTTATATCTGGGTAAATTCAATGCTGACTTCTCCAATTGGCATGCATTGACTGGCTATGGATTTGATGAGATCAAAACGTTTATTCTCAAGTCATTCAAGACTCCGATAGAAAAGGACCCTAATTCCGATCAAATCATCCACGACACGTTTTTATACTTGGTCGATCAAAAGGGAACAGTGGTTAACCGTTATGAAGGAATGACGGACGTGCCTTACAATCAAATTATCGAGGATATGAAAGCGTTGCAGGAGTAGGGGAGCCAGTCGGGTACGCCGAATAATAGGAAAGTAAGACAGATTCTCTATTTGGGAGGGGATGTAACATGTCAATTCAGCAACATAACGTACGAGTAGCAGTTGTTCAAGCTGCTTCGGTCATAATGGATCGTGATGGAAGTACGGAAAAGGCGGTTTCACTGACATTGGAAGCAGGCGAAAAAGGAGCGAAAATCGTTGTTTTTCCCGAAGCTTTTATCCCTGCGTATCCGAGAGGCCTTACTTTTGGGACAAAAGTAGGCAGTCGTTCCCCTGAGGGGCGTAAGGACTGGTTTCGTTATTGGGACAATTCGATTGTGGTCCCGAGTGAAGAGACAGACAAGCTCGGGGAGGCAGCGCGCAAGGCTGGCGTGTATCTCGTCATTGGTGTGATCGAGAGAGACAATGAAAATAGCGGTGGCACCTTATATTGTTCCGTCTTATTTTTCGGACCAGATGGTGAGTTGCTTGGCGTGCATCGCAAGCTGAAGCCGACTGCATCCGAACGATTGATTTGGGGCGAAGGGGACGGAAGTACTTTGCCGGTATTCGATACTCCTTACGGTAAGATCGGGGCCCTAATTTGTTGGGAGAATTATATGCCGTTAGCGCGAGCAGCGATGTATGCAAAAGGCGTTCAAATCTACATCGCGCCAACAGCTGATGCAAGAGATGCATGGCAATCTACCATCCGCCATATCGCATTGGAAGGCAGATGCTTCGTTTTATCGAGCAATCAGTACGTAACAAAAGATATGTATCCAACTGATTTGGCTTGCTACGACGATCTGGCCTCTTCGCCAGACGAGATGAGCAGAGGTGGAAGTGCGATTGTGGGGCCATTGGGTGACTATATTGTCGAGCCTGTTTTTGGGCGGGAGGAGATTCTCTACGCTGATCTGGACATTCGCGATATCGCTTATAGCCAATTCGATTTTGATGTTGTTGGACATTACTCGCGCCCGGATGTTTTTACGTTGTTGGTGAATGAAGAGAAAAAAGAGAATGTGAAGTGGATGAAGTAAGTCCGTTTGTAAAATGCAGAAGACCTCCATTGCTTGGTAAAAGCGGTGGAGGTCTTTTATTAGTTGCAGTGGTGGGGGAAGAAGCTTTGGCAATATTTGCAGGTCAATGCAAGTAGTAAAATCGTGAACCGAAGCTTCCAAGCTCTAACCTGCAAATCTGTTTTAAAGCCTGAAAGAAACAAAAGCTGTACGAAAGTCCTGTCACATGTTTGGAAGGAGACCGCCCGAACGTAGAGAGGATACAGGCGACTGGAAAACATATGGCAGGGCTTCCCCCGACCACAATCGTTGTCGGACCACCATCTTTATGACAAAACAGCCTTCAACGCATCCGCAAATTTAGAGACACCAAGCCTAATTTCTTCTTCTTTTGGTCGTGCAAAGGTAAAGCGAATGTAGCCGGAGTCTGAACCATACACACTGCCAGGCACAAAAACGACGCCTCTGCGAACGGCTTCTTCAAACAATTGGTTGTCGTTCACATCAGGGTTAATTTTACACCACAAGTGTAATCCACCTTGGGGAATGGTGAACGAAAGCTCATTGGGCAACTCTTTTTGCAGTGCCTCTACAAGCAAATCTCTTCTGTACTGTAAATGCATACGTAACCGCTCTAAATGTGGCAGGAAATTATCGGAATGCAAAAACTGGGCCGCGATTTTTTGTGGTACCACGCTCAGGCCAAAATCCATCTGCTGGCGGGCATCTGCCAAACGCTCGACAACGGAATGAGGCGCCACCATCCAACCGACTCGTAAACCGGATGCAGCAATTTTGGAAAAGGAACCAATGTAGACAACGGAGCCAAGCTGATCCAATGATTTGAGTGGCAGTGGAGGCTTGCCGTCATAGGAAGTCAGACTGAAAGGATCGTCCTCTACAATCGGCAGACCGAGTTCGCTTGCTACATCCAACAGCTGCGTGCGCCGAGTGGGATCAAGACAAATCCCTGTAGGGTTTTGAAAAGTAGGATTGATAAAGATCATCTTGATCCGATGTTTTTTATACAAGGCTCGAATATCTTCTGGATCAATTCCGTTATGGCTGACGGGAAGGCGGAACAGGCGAAGTCCAGCAGATTGAAACATAGGCAACGAGTAAGAATAAGAGGGATCTTCGATGGCAACTGCATCGCCGGGTGCAAGCAGACATTGGGTGATCAAATACAGAGATTGTTGAGAACCCGACGTGATCAGAATGGAAGAGTCCGTTGTCTGCACATTCCGATATCGTGATAAATACGAGACCAGCTCTTCGCGCAATGGTGTAAAGCCTTGCGGATTGTCGTATCCGAGATATTCCGTGAAGGGGTTTTCCTTCATCAGGGTACTGATTTCCTTACCTGGTGAGAGCTGGGAAGACAATTCTCCACTCGCAAAATCGATGAGACTGCTGTCTTTTTGCAAGGCTTCTCTAATCCGCCGCAGATAAGACAAATTCGGGAGGAATTGACCACCTTCTACATATCGATGCCAGTTGGGTGTATGCTTCGGAGTTGCCTCCCATTTATTTTTACTTACACGAGTACCGCTTCCTGTTCTGCTCTCGATGATGCCTAATGCCCGAAGTTCCTCGTACGCTAAAATAACAGTGCTTCGGTTTACTCCTAATTGCTCAGCCAGTTTTCTCTCAGAAGGGAGCAGGCTCCCAGGGGGGAACTCTCCATATGAAATTCTGCGTTCAATCTCATCGGCTATTTGGTGGTATAGAGTTTGACTGCTCGACCGATCAGGCTTCCAAATGATAATCACAACCTTGCACATATTCATTGTTTGTTATATGGGGGAATCCATTTCATCATAACATTGTTAAGAAAAATACATGTGACAAAGTCGTTCCAAACTGTTGAACATGGATGGATAAAAAAATCATGGTCGTTCCATTTCCGAATGAGTATGATTAGGTTTCCATCCAGTGGTGATGAATACTCGTGATAAAAATAGATAGATTTTTCTTGCAAAGAGAAAGGGTGTGTCAATCCGATCAAGAATGAGTAATGACAGTATATGGGAAAAGAGGCGTGATCATTGAGTAATTTGACGCTACGGTATTTGAAGGTTTTGGTTGTAGCATTATCCGCAGCATTTGGAACATCCATTTTCTTAGGGAATCTTATGGACTACCATTCCAATTATCAATTTGTCCAACATGTTCTGTCCATGGATACCACGTTTGAGGGTAACGCACTGATGTGGCGAGCGATTACTGATCCTACTGCTCACACCATTGCTTATATCGGAATCATCATTGCGGAAGGGCTATTCTCACTTTTTGGTTGGATCGCGGCAGGAAATATGCTGCGTAATGTAAAGAAGGATGCAAAAACGTTCAATAACTCGAAAGCATTCGCATATATCGCTTACATGGTTGCTTTTTGCATCTGGTTTTTCGGATTTGCGATTGTGGGCGCAGAGTGGTTCGCCATGTGGCAATCACAAGTATGGAATGGTCAGCAGGTAGCGTTTAACATTACAGAGGTGATGATTGGATTCGTGATTTTGGTTTCCTTGCGAGATCGAGAATTAACAGATATGTAGTAGTAGAGCCACGTTCCTTTGAGAGCGTGGCTTTTTGTTAAATATGCGAGGGAATCACGAACGTCGGGTTATGCTGGTTCAAAATATCTTCCATCCGCTGACGCACAGTTTCTTTATACGTGGAATCTGGCAGAATGTAAAAGCGATTGCTCTTGATCGCCAGGAAGGTGTGATCAGCTACTTCTTTTGGAGAAATTCCTTGCTCGACACCTGAACGAATGAACTGGTCGATGGCGGTTGTCATCGGTGATGGATCCACGATATCTCCTGGTTTGCTGTACTCGGCTGGACGATTGCGATGGGCGTCACATATTTGCGTTTGAACAAAGCCAGGGCATAAAACGGAAACTCCGATTTTGGATTGGATCATTTTCAATTCGTGGTAGAGGGTTTCCGACAGACTGACTAACGCATGCTTGCTTACACGATAAATGCTATTCCCTGGTCCGGACTCTAGGCCAGCGAGAGAGGCGGTGTTCACGATGTGGCATTCAGTCCCTTGTTTTAACATCATGGGTACGAAAATTTGTGTAGCGTGAATGGCACCCCACAAGTTCACATTCATGACCCATTGCCAATCAGCAAGGGTGCTTTGCCAGATTGTCGAGCCTCCGCCAACCCCTGCATTGTTGAACAATAGATGGACAGCACCGAACGAATCTAGCGTTTTTTGTGCAAGCATCTGGATATCTTTTTCTTTGCTTACGTCCGTTACGACGGCGAGGACAGCTGCTCCTGCTGCCTGTAACTCCTGCTCTACTCGTTGGAGCGCCGCTACTTCTACATCGGCAAGAACAACCTTCATCTGCTCCTCAGCACAGCGCGTTGCCAATGCGCGACCGATCCCGCTGGCCGCTCCGGTAATGACCGCTACTTTGTTTTTAAACTGCTTCATGACGTACCTCCTTCAAATGAAACTCAAACATCGAGAGTTAATGTTTAGATTATAATAGACACTTTAACGAAATGTCTATTTTTATTTGTGGTTGAGCGCAACCGATGATCCTGTGAGCATGTGGTGAAAAAAGTAGCATATATTTTGGTGAGACTGGAAAGATGGGTGAGACCAATATGAAGCGAATCGGAACGCAGCATTGGAGCGTCATAAAGAGCTTGATACCTCCTACGGCAGAACTAGTGGTCATGCCAAAGCCGCACGATCAACCTGCCGTTATCGTCGCTGATCTCGATGGAGATAATCATCAGGAAATAGCCTGTGTTTATCGCAACCAAGGCGAAATGTACGTCATGGTCGCCAAGCAGGATGAGAATCGCTGGCATCCGATCGGCAATTTCAAAGGACAAGGCTATACGGTTTCCGAATTATTGGCTGCTCCCATTGTCGATGCCCAAATGAATAGCTTATTGATTGGGTGGCAAATAGGCGGGGTATGGTCGAACATAGATATTTTGCAGTGGTCGGCGAATGGATTTATGCACATGCTCCATCAGGAGACACGAGCAAGCAGGGTTGAGGTGGAAGACATGCCGGGGGTTAATGGAATGGATGGCAACGCTGAGCTTGCGCTGTGGCTACATGATAGAGGAAAAGCGTTTCAAGTAGAGGTGTATAGGTGGGACGCAGGAAGTCTGGTAATCGCAGCCGATGTCTATCCCTATTATTTTCAGAAGATGGTTGCCTACTATGAGTCTGTCCTTGAAGAGAGCGATTCGGCGAGGTATTGGTACTACCTGGGGGACGCGCAAAGAAAAGCAGGAATGCATGCTCAGGCTTTTCAATCCATCGAGCAAGCATTGCAGTTTCCCAATCCGTATCCTTCTCGGGAGACCCTGCTTCGTTGGAAGAAAGAGTTGGATGCAGCAAAAAGAAAAAGCTAAAAAAGCACCCATTGGCGGGTGCTTTTACTCTTTATGAGGGGGAATCGTTGTTTCCTTATTGCACTTTATAAGACATCAAAATTTCTTGTGCGAGCGGCTTCCACTCTTCCATTTGTGCCTCGGTGCAATTGAAAGTGGTCATTAGAACTTTGCCGTCGAGCTCTGTAAAGAAAATGAGGTTGTAAATTTTTGTATCAGCACCAGGTGTCAGCATTTCGAACACACCAACGTTTTTCCCGTTAATTTGGATTACTTCATCGCGATACCAGGTTGCATCTTTATACGCATTGGTAAACGCTTGTTTCATCGGATCCTTCAGGTCTTTGAGTAGACTGTCCTGAACAGGTGTTTCTGTATGGCTAAACGCGATGTTAATGGAACCTTTTTCATCGGTATAAATCAAGGAAGGGCGATTTTCGGTCGGGTATTTTACTTTCGCCATTTCTTCAGACATGACAGTAAAGCCTTTTGGAATCAAGATTTCCACTTTGTCGTTCAGAACCTTTTTTGCTTCCAGCTTGTCGCTTGTTGTTGCAGCTGGCGCTGGTGTAGCCGAATCTGTTTTTGGAGCTTCCGTTGTTTTAGCGGCTTCTGTGGTTTGTGCTGCGTTTTGCTCAGCTGGCTTAGTATCAGCTGGCTTGTTCGAACAAGCAGAGACAGCCAACATGGAGAGCAGCAAAGCTACGGATACTAGTTTTTTCATCTGAATAGATCCACCTTTTTATACATAATTGGAAATGTACGGAATTTCCTTTCCGATTCTATCATGGGGTGCATAATACTGGAAATACAAGAGGTTAATTGCGAATATTCTAATAATAACTCTTCTATCTTACATACTCAAGGAGACTAGGACAAAATACACCCATTCAGACGAAGTTAAAATGGGTGTATTTACCTATTTTCGTATATTGTGTGTCGTAATATAGCGGTTGCGAATCTTCTCTCCCAAATAATTTACCGCAAAACGGACAAACGATGCGCAGTGTACTCCATCCCCACAAATGGGTGAAGCAATAATGTAGGGCCTCAGATGACAGTTCCACATCACAATCGAGTGGATCGCATGGGGATTCGATCAACCCATCTGCTAGGGAAAAGCGAAATGTCTTTTGATAGTCTGACAAATAAAAGGTAACGGGCCTAACGATAGTGAAGACTACGACTATGGATTTGTGACAGTAGACGTGACATTCCGTCCAGCCAAAGGCAAGGGAATCACGATTTCCGTCGATGAAGTAGGTCGTATCGTAGGCTTTCAGTATACGGATGAGTAAGTAAATAAGTAGGAAAGAGAGTCGCTTGCTTTTGCGGGCGACTGCTTTATTTATGTAGGTGAACGCAAAAAAGCATTCGGAATACGAATGCTTTTTACGTGCAGCCAATTGCTGGTTTTACCCGATAAAACGAATAATCTCTTCCTTCGCTTGTCTGGTTTTCGCACGGGGTTCATTTTTCCGATAGCCAAAAGCAACCATGCAAGCGACGCCGAAGCGTTCTCTGTCGAGGAGCCCTTCCGCCGCAAGGATATCCTCGACCTTTTCTTTTGCAAAGCCTTCAATGGGGCAGGAATCAATGCCGATCATCGCAGCAGACGTCATCATATTGCCAAGTGCGATGTAGGTCTGTCTGGATGCCCATTGGAACATGACTCGCTCGTCGTCAAACAGAGCGAAATCGTTTTTCAGGAAGTTATCGTAGGCAGTGCCTTTATGTTGTACGACGTTTTCCGGCAAGTCCTGCGTGTCTTTCATGATATGTTGGATATATTCAGAATCAGCGGCCATTTCTTGTTTGGTCCGCGCCAGTACGATGACAAAATGGCTTGCGGTCGGCAGTTGTTTTTGCGCCCCCCATGTGACAGGTAACAGCTTTTCTCTAAGAGCTGGATCTTGTAGCACGAGGAAGTTCCATGGTTCAAAACCAAAGGAGCTGGGTGACAGTCGAGCAGTCTCCATAATAAAATCAAAGTCTTCATTCGTAATTTTTTTAGCTGTATCAAACTCTTTGCAGGCATGTCTGAATTGATAAGCTTCTATGATTTGATCTTTACGCATGATGTCATCCTACTTTCGAATAAGTTTATGAAACCGTTGATAGAAAATGGGCTGGCGTGGATCAATAGCAGAGCGGGACCGTTTCCCTCCACTGCGTAAGCGATGTCGACTGGGCCTACCCGCTTACTTTTACATGGGCTCCCTCCTTTAAAAGTGTTTTACAAAACTGAGCATACCGAATACACTAAACAAAAGTAAGTACGCACTTTTTCGGTTAATACTTACGAAAAGGGAAGTGAGTGGGATGAAGAAGAAACCAGCGATGAGGTACCTATTAAATGGCAAGGAATATCCTTGCCCGATCGAGCTTGCCGTCTCGGTTTTTGCGGGACGATGGAAGGTATCAATCATTTGTCAGCTGTTCAAAGGGAAAAAAAGGTACGGAGAATTAAAGAAAAATATAATCGGTGTGAATCATAAAATGCTGGCAGAACAATTGCGGGAGTTGGAGGAAGCAGGAATCGTCAAGCGTGAAGTGTATCCGGTCGTTCCGCCAAAAGTAGAGTACGAGTTGACCGAGCTAGGGCAAGGCTTGGGACCTGTCATTGAGTATTTGCGAGAATGGGGAGAACATTTTCAAACAGAGGCACCAGAAGAGTCTCTATCTACTGCTCACGGGTCATGAAAACCGCCACCTGAAAGGGTGGTTTTTTTATTTTGTAACCTCCCTGTGGTTTTTCCGACTATTACTTAGGACAAAAGGGCCCTCCAGACGACTCCACATGTGACCTTCCTCCATTCCGTTTTATTGGTTAATGATAAAAAAGTCCCTAATTTATAGAAAAAGTTAACATGTTACCAAAAATTCCCAATATTGTAGATAAGGGTATTCGGGTAGTTCTGTATAGATGATCTGTCGATTCATCCTATGTATGAATCTGGTGCAGTTATCAACAGAATATTCCGCATGCCATAGAAAAGGGGGCGATCTTCTTGAATTTATAGAGGAAACGATTCCCACAGGATAACAACTTCTAAAACGGGAGGAAAGTTTATGCAAAAAAGATTTAAATACCTGTTCACGTCCGTTTTTTCTTTGATTTGTGTTTTGTACTTTCAAACGGATGTTTTTGCCGCACCCGCATACGATGGAGTTGTCAAAATGAAGCAACCGTCAGGTGAATCGTTTCAAGCCGTGATGCATGGAGATGAATGGTTCCATTGGGCGAGCACAAAGGATGGCGATGTACTTTTACAAGATCAGGAGGGATATTGGAATTACGCTGAACTTACATCAAATGATCTGAAATCGACGGGGATAAAATATAAAATTGACGAAAAGCCTTCAGAAGCGGTAAATGAGAAAAATTTGATGAAATGGATAAATGAGTACGATCCTCAAGCGAATAAAAAACAGGAGTTCATGAATGAGCTACAACAAGAATTTTCGGGATCACCAGAAAATATTGACGGAAGCGTCACGCCAGTTTCAGGAACCCCAAAATTGCTTGTTTTGTTAATTGGGTTTACAAATGTTGATATCGCATATAGCGACAACGATTGGAGCAACAAATTCTTTTCTGCAAATCAAAAGTCAGTAAAGCATTACTATAATGAAGTGAGTAATGGAAAAGCACAGATCACTCCAGCATCCGAAATATATGGTACGCAAAATGATGGAGTTGTGAAAGTAAGATTAGATTACGCCCATCCAGATAACTCGGGACAAGACATTAGGACGGTTATAACAGATGCACTGGCTAAAGCTGATCCTGAGGTGAACTTTGCTAGTTTTGATACCAATAATGATCAAGTCATCGACTCCAAAGATGGCTTCTACATTGTAACGGTTCTTGCTGGTAATGAAGAGGCTAGCGGTGGTGCAGTGCCAAATATATGGGCACATCAGTGGTATGCTCCCAACACAAATCATGATGGTGTTACAGTATCTGGTATGTATACGACGCAGGGTGAAAAACAATTTGGTCATATGGCAACGATGGGTATCACTGCTCATGAATTGGGTCATTCCTTGGGCCTTCCAGATCTCTATGGTGCTAATAATCATGTGGGTGGTCTAAGTATAATGGCAAATGGAACCTGGAATAATCTCCAAGGGGAAGATCCTGGAACTACACCCACTCATATGGATGCCTGGTCAAAAGGAAAATTAGGATTTGTCACACCAACTGTAGTAAATGCCGCTAACAATTTTACGCTACAAGCCATCCCAAATAACTATAATGTTTTAAAGATTCCTTTAAAGGATAATACGTATTTTTTAGTTGAGAATCGCGAAAAAGTTGGATATGATGCAAGCTTGCAAACAGATTCTGGTGGCATCGCGGTTTGGCACATTGATGAATCCATGAATAATAACACGAATGATCCTCATCCTTTTATTGACATAGAGCAATCCGTGAGTGAATACCAAGACCCATTCTATTACACGAATAATAATCATGCTGCTTCCTTTAGTCCAGACACCAATCCGAACAGTAATACCTACACTGGAGAAAAATCGGGAGTAACGATTACGACGACAAGCACAAGTAATTCTGCTATGAATGTGGCAGTTACAGCAGGAGAAGCCAGCCTGCTTCCGAAAACGAATTGGACGCTAAAATATGTAGACAGCGACGAATTGTACAATGAAGCTCCGAAAGCCTTTGATGGAAACAACAGCACGTTTTGGCACACGAAATGGAGCCCTGTAGCTCCAATGCCGCACGAGATTCAAATTGACTTGGGTGCAACGTATAGCCTTTCCAAATTCAGTTACCTGCCAAGACAAGATGGTCAAGTGAACGGAACGATCAAGAACTATGAGTTCTACGTCAGTAGTGATGGAGTAAATTGGGGAACAGCTGTAGCCACAGGTACCTTTGCAAATGATACCACGTTGAAAGAAGTAAGCTTTGCAGCCAAGACAGGTCGCTATATGAAACTGCGTGCCTTAAGCGAGGTAAACAATAACCCATGGACAAGTGCGGCTGAAATCAATGTATTTGGGCAATAAATAATACGCTACCCAAAAAGGTTATCATCTGCTGAGAGTTTCGTTCGGCATTTGATAACCTTTTTATTCGCTCGGGGGAAGTAAAATAGCAATCCATAAGAAACATGCCATCCATGAATGCTCTAGAATTTACAGTAATTAACTGCCTGATAAGGAGGTATTCCGAATGATGAATGAACATGTTATTCCTATTTCTCAAGAGGTACCCGAGCCTGATCCGGCTCTTTCTCGTCTGAACATTTTTGTGGGGAAATGGGCGACAGACGGACTGATTATGGAAAGTCCTGCTGGGCCAACCGCGAAGTTAAAAGCAACCGATACCTACGAATGGCTGCCTGGGGGGTATTTTCTTATTCACCATGTAGATGGCCTGATGGGGGATAAAGAAGTCAAGACGATTGAGATCATCGGCTATGATGCGACTAGTCAAATGTACTTCACGCACGCTTATGACAATTATGGAAGCATGTCTTCCTACTATGCGAATTTATTGGGCAGAGATTGGACGATCACAGGGAAAACCGAACGTTTTACCGGTAAGTTTAGTGTTGATGGCAACACGCTCACTGGCACTTGGGGATTGCTGGGCAATGATGAGAGTTGGGCACATTGGATGGATATTCGATTAACGAAGGTTGAGTAGAAGGATGAGGACCAGAGAGGGAGCATCATGTGAGGATGCTCCTTTTTTATGGTTGATTTCATTTTATTAAAAAATAATTGAATAAAATTAAGATTTTTATTAATATAATTAAAGACAGGAGGCGAGGCGATTCATGGAACGCGACGAAATTCCATCTTGGGTGTTAGCTCTGGACAAGGAGACCCTCGAATTTATCAGGAAGTTTATTATCAGTTCGGGCTCTCTCAAGGGAATGGCTGATGAGTACGGTGTATCGTACCCAACAGTGAGGGCCAAGCTCGACCGAATCATTAAAAAGATCGAATTACATAGCAAGGAAGCGGAAGTAGAGTTCGTGCAAATGATCAAAAACCTGGTCATTGACGAACGGATGAGTTTGGAGGTAGCCAAGCTCATTATTGAAAAATACAAACAAGAAAGAGATGAAAGCAGATGAGTACGGGGATGATTCAATTTTTGGTTGGGATCGGTATTGTGGGGATGCAAAATTTACTCGGCAGACTGAATCACGCTTATTGGGGGGCAATCTTCCCAGGCATCTTTCTTGCGTACCTGGTCTACGGTTATGTCACTGGTTTATTTAAAGATGGCAGTGAACTGACGTTGATCTTGGTAGCAGTTGGTGGGATCGCGATTCTATCATTGGCTTGGTCGAAAGGCAGGAGAGCGATGAAGGCGAAGAGGAAGAAAGAGATGGAGAGAATGGAGCTGCTTGATTTGTAGTGACTGGAACCACCTGAGCAGGGTGGTTTTTTCTCTTTTAAATAGCTGCAGTGGGGAAGAAGCGCATTTCCAGTCTACGCTTCGGCCTACGCCCTGCAAGGGGGATTGACTGTCCGCTTCGGAATAAATGCACTGCTCCCTGTCAAGTAGACAGTATGTAGAGAGCAACTCTAAG
>NZ_AKIX01000057.1:0-68877 GCF_000282075.1 Brevibacillus sp. BC25 | reverse complement strand
CCCAGCAGGACGGAGCCTGGAGCCTAGACTGGAAATATTCTTCTCTTCACCGCAGCCAATACGCAGCCACATAAAAAAGACCCTTGTCCTAAAACAAAGGTCTTCTCCATTGAAAACATTATTCACCTAAATCAACGTTATGGTACACCTGCTGCACATCGTCCAAGTCTTCCAAAGCATCGATCAGCTTTTCGAATTGAGCTTGTACATCTTCTGTCAGCGTTACTTCGTTTTGCGGAAGCATAGTCAATTCAGCTACTGTAAACTCTGTGACACCGCCATTTTTGAGTGCTTCTTGTACAGCGTGGAATTGTTCTGCATCTGCGTAAACAATGACAGCACTGTCTTCTTCCAAAATGTCGCGCACGTCTACATCCGCTTCCATCAAGAGTTCCAGTACTTCATCAGAAGATTTGCCTTCGAAGCCAAATACCGCTGTTGGGTCAAACATATAAGCAACCGAACCGGATACGCCCATGTTACCGCCATTTTTGTTGAAAGCGGCACGCACTTCAGGAGCTGTGCGGTTTACGTTGTTGGTCAGTGCATCCACGATGATCATGGAACCGTTTGGCCCAAAGCCTTCATAGCGCAGATCGCTAAAGGTTTCATCAGAGCCGCCCTTTGCTTTATCAATCGCGCGGTCGATAATCGCTTTCGGTACGCTGTACGTTTTAGCACGCTCCAGGACGACCTTCAGAGCACGGTTGGACTCTGGGTCCGGCTCGCCTTGCTTTGCCGCCACGTAAATTTCCTTCCCGAACTTCGCATAAATACGACTGGTGCTCGCGTCTTTAGAAGCTTTCTTCTCTTTAATATTGTTCCACTTACGACCCATAATCCCACTCTCTTTCAATATGACAGATTAAATATGAATACTCCGGATTCCTTTTACACACTAGCCTATTATACCTCAATCTTATGAGATATGTTAAGCAGTGGAAGAATTTAAAAGCACAGCCCCTCATTAGGAGAGCTGTGCTTTGCTTTTACGAATCTTATTTCTTAGTCAATCCTTCGTAAATCGTCTTGATATTCCATTCCATCATTTTGATGTACGTATCGCCATCTTCTCCCGGCTTTCCGAGAGAGTCCGTAAATACTTTCCCGACAATCGGTACACCCGTTTCATTCGATACCATCTCCATGCTACGCGGATCGATACTCGTCTCTACGAACAGAGCCGGGATTTTTTTCGCGCGGATCGTATCAACCACCTGTGTGACCTGCTCTGGCGTTCCTTGGTTCTCCGAGTTGATTTCCCAAATGTATGCTGCTTCAAAATCGTACGCTTCGCTGAAATATTTAAACGCTCCCTCGCTCGTCACAAGCAAACGCTGTTCTTTCGGAATCTGGTTGTATTGCTTAACTGCTTCCTCGTGCAGAGATGTCAGTTGTTCAATGTACTTCTTGGCGTTTTGCTCATACGTTTCCTTGTGCGCTGGGTCCACCTTAACCAAGGCATTTCTTGCATTCTCCGCATACTTGATCCCATTGCGTACATCCAGCCAAGCGTGCGGGTCTTCTTCGCTCTCTTTGCCTTTGGTTGTCAAGTGCTTGGCAGCTACGCCCTCACTGAGTCGGAACACGGGTGCATCCGGACCTGATTTGCCCGCTGTGGTCATGAGATTATTGAACCAAGAGTTACCCGCCTCCAGATTCAAGCCGTTGTAGAAAACAGCATCTGCATCCGTCGTTTTTTGCACGTCAGCAGGCAATGGATCATATTCATGCGGATTGGAGCCAATCGGAGCAAGACTATGGATCTCTACCCGATCTCCCCCAACGTTTTTCACGATGTCATACAGGATGGAATACGTGGTCACGACCTGCAGCTTGTCACTATCTGATTTCGTGGGCTCGTTCGCACTTTGCGGAGCACCACACGCTGCCATTAATACGGTTGATATAAGAAAAACGAAAAACAGATTCCACTTCTTCATAACGATAATTCTCCTTTACTTTGAGAGCTCGACTCGTTTTTGGCGGGCTCGGATTGATTTCCATACCACCCCGTGTTTTCGGGAGAAGAGAAAGGCCAGGAAGAAGAACACAGTTGCAACCACGACAATCGTGGCACCAGAGGCCAAATTATAAGTAAAGCTAAAATAAAGGCCGATAACCGAAGACAGCATTCCAAAACCGCCAGCCAAAAAGATCATGATCGACAAACGATCCGTCAAAAGATAAGCGGTAGCTGCCGGTGTAATCAGCATGGCGACGACGAGCACGATTCCCACGGTTTGTAAGGAAGCGACAGTTACCATCGTCAACAAGGTCATCAGCAAGTAATGAATGAGGTTGTTACGCAAACCGTAGGCAGCCGCAATGGTCGGATCGAACGAAGTCAGTAACAGTTCTTTGAAAAAAGCGTAGACTGTCACGATGACGATGACCCCGATGCCAACCGTCACCCACATGTCTGAAGAACGCACAGCCAATACATTCCCGAACAAAATGTGATACAGATCGGTACTGCTTTTCAGCATCGTAACCATGATGATCCCGACTGCAAAAGCGGACGTGAACAAAATTCCAATCGCTGTGTCGTTCTTGATGCGGCTATTTTGGCTCACGTAGCCAATTCCAACAGCGGTGAGCACACCCGTTAAAACTGCGCCCACGAAGAAATTGATTCCAAAAGCATAGGAGAGGGCCACCCCAGGCAAAACAGCGTGTGAGATGGCGTCCCCCATCAAAGACATTCCCCGCAAAATGATAAAGCTACCGATGACGCCGCAGATTAACCCAACCACTACAGATGTAAACAATGCTTTTTGCAAAAACTCATACTGTCCAATTGCCATCAAGAAATCCATTATGCAAGCACCTCGGTCTTTTCGAGAAATGGGAGTTGATAGGAATATGCTCTCGACATGACTTCTCGATTCAGCACTTCATCGACCGTCCCGTACTTGATCAATTCTTTGTTCATTAGAAGAAGCTGATCAAAATACGCATATGCTTTGGACAAGTCATGATGGACGACGACAATCGTTTTGTCCTGAAACTGCAGCTCTTTCAAGATGCGAATGATTGTATCCTCGCTCGCCACATCAATTCCCACAAACGGCTCGTCCAGAAGCAGCAGCTCTGGTTTTTGCGCAAGTGCCCTTGCCAAGAAGACACGCTGTTGCTGCCCGCCGGAGAGCTCCCCAATCTGCCTGTCGCGGAAATCCTCTAGCCCTACTTTTCTCAGGCATTCCATCGCCCACTCTTTTTCCTTTTTTTTCGGAAATTTGAACAGTCCGACACTTGGGTATGTCCCGATCAATACTGTATCCATGACGGTGATCGGGAATGTCCAATCAATCATGCTCCGCTGTGGTACATAGGCGATTTTCTTCCGGAATTCATTTGTCTCTTTCCCAAAAATCCGCACATTCCCCTTATCTCTCGGAATGAGGTCCAAGAGCGCTTTGATCAGGGTTGACTTCCCTGCCCCATTTGGACCGATGATTCCAACCATGCTCCCTAGTTCAACATCAAACGAAACATTCCGAACAACTTCATTCCCAAAGTAAGAGACATGCAGGTCCCTTACAGCGATAGCAGAATCCATGATTTTTTCCCTCCAAATAATAGCCCGTTATATGATCCCGCCCGAAAAACCGATGGTGAAACGGGTAATTCCTTTATGCACATATGCCTACACACAACAAAGTAGTCTTGTACCAATAATATTCACCTGAACAAACTAATATGCGTTAGTATAAAAAAGTTGCCCTAATGCAAAATTAAATGATTTCCATTACCATGTCAATATATTCTTTTTTCTGAAATACAAAAAAAGTGCAGCTCTTGTTTAAAAAAGCCAACACTTCCAAAATGTTACTGTTTCGTTCATAATTAAAAGCTTTTTTTCTATAAAAATAAATAAACATATGTGAAACAACTATAGTTATGTTAATATGAACATTATCTGTTTGATAAAAATCTAAAAATTAAAAACTAACTAAAAATATAGAGAGGTGGATCGTATGCAGGATCAAAAATTGGAGAGAGGTCTAAAAAACAGACACGTACAACTCATCGCGATCGGTGGAGCAATCGGAACAGGATTATTTTTGGGCGCAGGAAAATCGATTCATTTGGCCGGCCCATCCATCTTATTTGCGTACTTGATTACGGGTATCATCTGCTTTTTAATCATGCGCTCACTCGGGGAGCTCCTCTTGAGCAATTTGGACTACCATTCTTTTGTGGATTTCGTCAAAGACTATTTGGGGAATATGGCCGCATTTGTCACGGGCTGGACTTACTGGTTTTGTTGGATTTCCATAGCCATGGCTGACCTGACAGCGGTTGGTCTGTATACGCAATACTGGTTTCCGGAAATACCGCAGTGGATGCCAGGCTTAATTGCCCTCGTGATTTTGTTAATCATGAACCTGGCGACAGTGAAGCTTTTTGGAGAAATGGAATTTTGGTTCGCGCTCGTAAAGGTCATCGCGATTCTCGCCCTGATTTTTGTCGGCATCTTCATGATCATCAAGGGCTTTTCTACGAATGCAGGTGCGTCCAGCTTCACGAATCTTTGGAGCCATGGCGGTCTGTTCCCGAACGGCTTCAACGGGTTCCTTCTCTCCTTCCAAATGGTCGTGTTCGCATTTGTTGGGATCGAGCTCGTCGGTCTGACAGCCGGTGAAACGGAAGACCCAAAACGAGTCATTCCAAAAGCAATTAACCAAATCCCGATTCGGATTTTGATCTTCTACGTTGGCGCACTCATCGTCATCATGAGCATTTATCCTTGGAACGCGATCAACCCGTTGGAGAGTCCATTCGTGCAGGTCTTCGCAGCGATTGGCATTGCAGCCGCTGCCGGTATCGTCAACTTCGTGGTACTGACATCCGCCGCTTCCGCATGTAATAGCGCCATTTTTAGTACAAGCCGGATGGTTTACTCCCTTGCCAAAGAAAAGAATGCACCTGTGCCCCTTACCAAACTGACTGCCAACAAGGTCCCGGCAAATGCACTATTCTTTTCGTCGGTTGTTATCCTTATCGCCGTTGTATTGAATTACGTTATGCCCGAAGGCGTATTTACACTGATCACTAGCGTGTCGACCGTTTGCTTTATCTTTATTTGGGGAATCACCGTCATCTGTCATTTGAAATATCGCAAAACGAGACCAGATTTAGCAAAAGCGAATTCGTTTAAAATGCCGCTCTATCCTTTTGCCAACTACCTGATCCTGGCATTCCTTGCCTTCATTCTGGTCGTCCTTGCACTCGCGGAAGATACACGAGTCGCCTTGTTCATCACACCTGTGTGGTTTATTTTACTCGTCGTGATTTACAAACTGCGGAAAACGAAGACAAATGAAATAGAGGTAGCAGAACACTAAGCAGCGCCTCCTGTTTTCACTTTCAACATCGGTGAAAATGGGAGGTGTTTTATTTTGATCACAAGACCCTTTTTGCACTTTAGCTAGTACATAAACGGAAAATAGGAGACGAAGCCTCTTTTTCAAATTTTATATAAAAGAAAACTAGCTTCCTTCCGCTTCGATGTGTACTATATGTAAAAACCCAAATCCAGCATGAGGTGATAGTAAACATGACACAGCAGCATTCGTCCTTTGCAAGACCTCCACTCGAAGATTGCATTCCTGATCTCGTTGCCTTTTCCAGAGGGGAGAAAAAAGCGACCCTCTTCATCCATAACGGCACTCTCGTCAATGTTCTCTCCGGTGAAATCTTGCCGGATATGTCCGTGGCTATCGTTGGCACCCGTATCGCCTATGTTGGTCCTTTTGTGGAAGGGATGACGGATGAATCCACCAAGATCATCGATGCAAAAGGAAAATATATGGCACCAGGACTGTTGGACGGGCACTGTCACATCGAAAGCAGCATGCTGTCCGTGACGCAGTTCGCCCATGCGGTACTGCCGCTCGGAACGACAGGCGGCTTTTTCGATGCGCATGAGATCTCGAATGTTCTCGGTCTACCAGGTTTGCGCATCATGCTGGATGAGGCAAGACAAACACCGATGGCTGCTTACATGCAGGTCGCTTCCTGCGTCCCTTCAACGGATGCTTCTTTTGAAACGGCTGGGGCAGAATTCGGACCAGCGGAGGTCGCGGAAGCTTTGAGCTGGGGACCAGATATGATCGCACTCGGAGAAGTCATGAATTTCCCTGGTGTCGTGTACGGAGACCCGAAAATGATTGGAGAGATTCAAGCGACACTGCGGGCAGGAAAAGTAGTGGATGGTCATTATACATGGCCGTCAAGTGATCCACGTCTGGCTGCTTATGCCGCTGCGGGTGTAACCGGCTGCCATGAGTGTGTGACCAGCGAAGATGTTGCACAGCGCGTACGCCTCGGCATGTATGCCAAAATGCGCCGCGGCTCTGCATGGCACGATGTTGCAGCAACGATCAAAGCACACACCGAACAGGGCATTGACTCCCGCCGGATGATGCTCGTGTCCGATGACCGCATCTGTGATTCGTTGAAAGAAGAAGGTCATATGAACTTCATCGTCAGACACGCGATCTCGCAAGGCGTGAAGCCCGTTACTGCCTTCCAGATGGCGACCATCAATACAGCAGAACGATTCGGTGTCGCAAGAGATGTAGGCTCGATCGCACCGGGTATCATCGCCGATATGATTTTGCTCGACGGAAATCTGGCTGATGTGGATGTCGTAATGACGATCGCACGCGGTGAAGTAGTGGCGGAAAACGGTGAGATGACGCTCAAACTTCCTCCGTTCCCATACCCTGCATTTGCTGTCAACTCTGTGAAAATCAAGGCTGAGCTCACTCCATCTGACTTCATCATCAAGACCCCTGTTCCGTCTGGGACGATCAAGACGCGCGTGGCAGTTGTCCGTGAAAATCACGTAGAAACGGACGAAGTGTTTGTCGATGTAGCTGTCGCAAATGGTGAGCTTCAGATTACGCCAGAGAGCAAGTTGTGCAAAATGGCTATTTTCGAACGCCATGGGAAAACTGGCGGTTCAGGCATCGGGATTGTCGGCAATGTCGGATTTGACCAGCCAGCAGCGATTGCCATGACTGTCGCCCATGACTGCCACAACGTGCTTGTCATTGGAAACGACGATGAGCGGATGGCACAAGCAGCCAATGCTGTGATCAGCATGCAAGGTGGTATCGCTGTCGTGACTGGAGACGGCGAAATTGTGGAGCTTCCGCTGCGTTTAGCTGGATTGATGTCGACCGAGCCTTATGAAACAGTTGTGCAGCAATCCATGGAGATTAGCCAAGCATTGGTGAAAGCGGGCTGCACGATGAACTACGCCTTTATGACATTGTCTTTGCTTGCTCTGGTCGTCATACCGACCTTGCATATATCGGATACGGGCTTGATTCGCATTTCAGATGCGGGATTTGAGCGAGTATCACTGTTTGTGGAATAACGACGATATCCCCTCTTTTGCGAATGTGCAGAAGAGGGTTTTCTCTTTTCGCTACCCTATTCCTCGACCAACTGAATCACTTTGCCTAATTGATAGAAATAGAAAACCCCACGCAATTGTTCGAGATTCATCTGATCCAGATATCGCAGTGTTTCCAAAGCGATGTTTCGCGCCTCTCTCACATCCTCTTCATTCATGTTCGCGATAGCTTCCTTTAGCTCTACAACCGATAAGGAATAGACAGCAGGCCGCAGCGTACGAAGCAGCATGATTTTGCGGATTTGCGAGCGATTAAAGAGTCGGTAGCTATTGTTCTCATCGCGGGAAGTCGTAATGAGTCCAACCTTTTCCCAGTGGCGGATGGTTGAGCTGGGCAGAGAAGTCATGGTTGCTACTTCACCAATCGTCATCCATTCGCTGATTCCAGCTTCCTCCACCTTACCTGCTCGGCCGTCTTCAAGCATCGCCACGTTTCGTTCGGCTAATAGCTTGTCCCTATGTAGATTAGCCTGTACCTCATTCACACGCCACAGAGCAGCCTGCAACTGTCTATCCTGAATCAGTCGCATGACCTGAGCCGTCACTTCCATTCCAAAGCCAGGAGACATGGCTTGAATACATGTAAAATAAGCGACGTGCTCCTCCGTATACTTCCGGTAGCCGCTCGCTGACCGCTCCACAGGCGGAACCAGCCCATGCGCTTCATAATTGCGCAAGGCGCTCGTGCTCAGCTTTAGCTTACGTGCAATATCAATGGGACGCATGGCAACCAGCCCCCTAACCGATTTTCTTTCATAAAGATTAAAGCTTGGTTGTAAAGTTACTTCAATCCAAATCTGCTTTATTCCTTTTATTTTGGAGAAACTTTTGAATTAGCACGAATGTTGTAAGATGAATGTGACAAGTGGAAGGAGGCGCATTACCCTATGCACAAAGCTGAATTCGAACGGCAACTAACAACACTCATTCAAAAGGGCTATCCTGAAATGGCAGGTATGACAGCAGATGAGTTCAGGAAAAATCTGGACCCGCTGCAACCACTGGCAGAAGCTCTCCCCATACAAGAAGACGACCAGCAAGAGGGCCTCGTACCCTTTGTTCTCGTGGTGAAAGGCGATTGGTTTGACGGAGAAAAAGCGATGCAAGCAATCGAGCGGCAAAAGAAAGCTGGCTTCAGTGTCATGGATGCAGAAGAAATCCAGCGCTTTACACCCATCGAGGGCATCGAGATTCCTACAGGAATGGCTTACCTGATGACCGGAATTGATACAGGAACAGAGACGCTGAACGTCACACCGAATGACGCAATGCCCATCCTCTTGGAGCAACAGCGTTCTCCGCTCACGCTGGAGGAAGGGATTGCCCTGATCACTCACTTCCCGAATCGGGTAAAGAAAAACAACGGCTTTTCCCTGCTCGGCTCTCGTTGTGGCGACCGACGTGTAACAGCCATGTGGATCAGCGAAAATAAACCGAAGCTAGGCTGGTGCTGGGCTGGCAATCCACATACGTGGCTCGGTTCAGCTTCCTGCCAAGCTCGTTTAGACGACAAAAAACCTTGAAGCTCATTCAAGGTTTTTTCTTTCTTATTCTTTTTCATTCAACGTAACGCCATTTAATTTCAAATGAGCGCGAAACATTTCCAGCATCAAAGGCATTGCCTCTTTTTCCGGCCATGAATCCGTCTTCCACAAGCCTGCTTGTTTAAATGCGCGCGGGCAATGGAGGAAGCACTCCTCTACCTTCACGATCACGCCCATGCCGCTTGTTTTACCCTTCCATACTTGCGCGGCGAGCAGCTCTGCATCTTTCGTAACGCGGGCTGATCCGTTAATTCTCAACACTTCTTCCAGACCAGGAATCAGGAAAATCATCCCCACCTGCGGATTG
The DNA here is from genome assembly GCF_000282075.1 of Brevibacillus sp. BC25. Taxonomy (NCBI): domain Bacteria; kingdom Bacillati; phylum Bacillota; class Bacilli; order Caryophanales; family Paenibacillaceae; genus Brevibacillus; species Brevibacillus sp. BC25. Next base: position 59,594 of record NZ_AKIX01000057.1, on the reverse strand, counting down.
GCGATGATATTTAGCAAAGAGTCGACTCGTCTGTTTCCCATTCGCTCCGGAAAAATAATATGGTGATCATCCAGCACTTTAACGAAGCCCGGCTCATCGCCTCGCGGGGAAACGTCACATCTGCCTGAAGTATCTGCTGTAGACAAGAAAAACAACGGCGACATGGATACGTAATGAATCACATGCGACTCAACCTGCGCGATGCTTTTTTTCACAACCGCCTCGTGCGGTTCTCCAACCATGCTTTTCAGTTCTTCTGCACTGGTAATGAGGTCTTTTACTTCCAACGGATTCCACATAGGTTCTACTCTCCTCTCTCTATGTATATCTTTTCTTCGTCTACTGGTGCTTTGGCTGCTCGATTACTGATGTAATCTTTGTAAGCAACAATTTTACGTTCTAGCATACCATCCACATCGATTAAAATTTTTATTTGTTGCTCAATATAGTGTTTATGATCTTCTAAAAGACTCAATCGAGCTGAGGCAGTATGTTCCCCTTCTAAAAACAGGGAAGCGTACTTCTTGATTTTCGAGATAGGCATTTGCGTTTCTTTTAACTTGATAACAAATTGCAGCCATTGAATATGCGAATCGTTATATCGCCTGTCACCGTTTTCATCGCGATCCGGAATCATTATTTTTTCCTTTTCATAATAACGCAACGTATGTGTGCTTATCCCTAATAGATGTGCCACTTCACCAATCGTGCGCATGAGAAACCTCCGAATAGATTTTATACCCTTGACTTAGAGTTTACTCTAATCTGTATACTCAATGAAACATACAATCTCAATGGAAGCTATTGAATAAATTCAGGAGGGATATACATGAATTATACGGTCATTACGGGAGCAAGTTCAGGAATTGGTTTTGAAACCGCTCTGGCATTTGCTGCTCGTGGAAAAAACTTAATTTTAGCAGCTCGTCGAACGGAGGAATTAGAAAAGCTACAATCAAAAGTGGCTGAAATCAACGCAAAATTGGATGTGGTCATTCGAACAGTTGACTTAAGTGTGCGTGCAAATGTTCATGACTTTTACGACAGTCTAAAGGATTATGAGATTGAGACCTGGATTAACAATGCGGGGTTCGGAAACTTTGCTTCTGTCGGGGAACAAGATTTGAATAAAATTGAGTCCATGCTTCACTTGAATATTGAAGCACTTACGATTCTATCTTCTCGTTATGCTCGTGACTATGCACATGTGAATGGAACGCAAATCATCAATATTTCTTCAGGCGGAGGTTACAGAATCATCGCTAACGCCGTGACCTATTGCGCGACGAAGTTTTATGTTAGTGCCTTTACGGAAGGTCTGGCACAAGAATTGAGGGAAAACGGAGCAGCAATGCAAGCAAAAGTCTTGGCACCTGCTGCAACAGAGACCGAATTTGCGAAGCGTTCCTTTGATATTGATCATTTTGAATATGCTGGTGCAGTTCCTAAGTTCCATACAGCTAAGCAAATGGCCGGTTTCTTGCTCGATTTATATGATAGTGAGAAGGTCGTTGGAATAGTGAATGGAGCAACATATGAGTTCGAGCTAAGGGATCCAATCTTTACGTATGTGACGAGGTCAAGAAACTAGTATTTTTTATTGCTCCGAGACGTTTTTCGCATAAAAAAGAGGATGAGTAAGTCTCATCCCCTTTTTTATGATTACACCATAACTTTGCAAATGTCGTTCGTAAACTCTACCGGGTCTTGAATCGGCAAGCCTTCGATCAAGAGAGCCTGATTGTACAGGAGGGCCGTATACAGATTGACCTTTTCCTTGTCTGTGTCAAAGGCACCCTTCAACGACTGGAACACCGCATGGTTCACATTGATCTCCAGTACCTTGTCTGCCTTCACATTTGAATTGTTCGGCATCGCATTCAAGATTTTTTCCATTTCAATCGTCACTTCACCCTCTGTCGACAAGCAGACCGGGTGTGACTTCAAGCGCTTGGAAGCTTTTACGGCTTTGACTTTTCCTTCGAGCAGCGATGCCATATAGTCGAACAGCTCTTTGTTGTTCTCGTTTTCTGCTTCGGCTGCTTTTTCTTCTTCGCCCGGCTCGATTCCCAAATCGCCGCTCGATACGGATTTGAATTCCTTTTCCTTGTAGTTCATCATCATTTTGATCGCGAACTCATCGACGTCATCTGTGAAGTACAGGATTTCGTAACCTTTCTCGGATACGAGCTCTGTTTGCGGCAGCTTTTCGATTCGCTCGATCGACTCGCCAGATGCGTAGTAGATGTACTTTTGATCTTCTGGCATTCTCTCAATGTACTCTTCTAGCGTCACCAGCTTTTTCTCTTTGGAAGAGTAGAACATCAACAGGTCTTGCAATGTTTCTTTATGCGTCCCGTAGTCGCTGTACATGCCGTATTTCAGCTGTCTGCCAAATGAATTGTAGAACAGCTCGTATTTCTCACGCTCTGTTTTCAGCAAGCTTTGCAGCTGGCTTTTGATTTTGCTCGTGATGTTTTTCGCAATCAGCTTCAATTGACGGTCATGCTGCAGCATCTCACGGGAAATGTTGAGCGACAGGCTCTCGGAGTCAACCATCCCTTTGACAAAGCTGAAGTAATCTGGAAGCAGGTCCGCGCATTTGTTCATGATCAGTACACCGTTTGCATACAGCTCCAGACCTTTTTCGTACTCCTTCGAGTAGTAATCAAATGGCATGCTCTCCGGGATGTACAAAATCGCCTGATAAACGACGGCTCCATCTGCACTGATGTGGATGTGCTTGAGTGGCTTGTCGAAGCCATAATGCTTGCTCGCATAAAACTGCTCGTAATCCTCAGTCACAAGCTCGCTTTTATTTTTTCGCCAAATCGGAACCATGCTGTTCACGATTTGCTCTTCCGTCACTTGTTCGTACTCGTTTTCGTTGCCCTCTTTTGGCTTTTGCTGCGTAACGTCCATTTTGATCGGGTAACGAATGAAGTCAGAGTACTTTTTGATAATCGCTTTTAAACGGTACTCTTCCAAAAACTCGTCGTAATTCTCTTCCTCTGTATTCTCCTTGATTTCGAGAATGATTTCGGTCCCGACGGAATCTTTGTGATAAGGCTCGATCGTGTAGCCATCCGCACCGCTAGACTCCCATTTGTACCCAGTATCGCTGCCCAGAGCTTTACTGATGACTGTAACCTTGTCGGCAACCATGAAAGCCGAGTAGAAACCTACGCCGAATTGACCGATGATGTTGTAGCCATCCTTCGCATCGTTTTCTTTTTTGAACGCCAAAGAGCCGCTCTTCGCAATGACACCCAGATTATTTTCCAGTTCATCCTGCGTCATGCCGATCCCGGTATCTGTCAGAGTCAAAGTTCTGGTGTCTTTGTTAACCGCTATTTTGATGAAATAGTTCTCTTTATCAAACACCAATTGATCATCGACGAGCGATTTGTAGTAAATTTTGTCAATCGCGTCACTCGAATTGGAAATCAACTCGCGCAAAAAGATTTCCTTTTGTGTGTAAATAGAATGGATCATCATTTCCAACAGACGTGTAGATTCTGCTTGAAACTGCTTTTTTTCCATGAAATACCCACCCTTTCGGACTTCTTATGTATTCCTTTTTCAATGTTAGCACTCTCACCTCACGAGTGCTATTCACTATTTTTATAACAGTCTTAGATTTTTCTGTCAATATGAACCAGCTGTTCAAGGATAATAAAGTATTAGACTAACGTACCTTTTTCACTCATTCAGCACCGGAATTGCGTAACGCATTAGAAAAAATGGACTTACTTATTTTGATTTTTTGCTCCCCACTCACATAACTCTTCCAAAACGGGTAATAGTGTTTTCGCTTTAACCGTGAGACTGTACTCGACTTTAGGAGGAACTTGAGGATACTCTTTCCGTTTAACCAATCCATCCGCTTCCAATTCTTTTAGTTGTGAACTTAATGTTTTATAAGTAATAGCTCCTATTTGTCTTTTCAGATCATTAAAGCGAACCGGTTGGTTTTCTGCTAGAAGATAAATAATAACCATTTTCCATTTACCACCGATAACTGACAATGTATAACCAAAAGGTGTATCTTGAATATTTTTAACTTTCCCTTTATATTCAACCATGCTCATAGTAACACTATCCTTTCCGGTAGTAGCTATCAATAAAGTGCGTACTGCTTTTTTATTTTTGGTCCGTTTATACTAGCCTTACTTTGAAGCAAAGGAGAGACAAACGTGACTAAAAAAACAATACGCCTGTTAATGCCGCAATGGCAAGGGGGAAATAACCCTAACTACTCTCTTGGAGCCGAGTTGCTTGCGTGGCTAGCTCCGGACAATGATCAACCCCTTATTCATATACCAGTTCGAGCTTATGATGGAACTCCGCTTGAAAACGAGAACGGTACTTACGGGAGAAAACAACTACTTGAACAAGTAGAGGCTGCTCATCATATCATTGATGCTCATAAGCCAGATCGGATTGTGATGTTTGGCGGTGACTGCTTGGTAGAGCAAGCTCCATTTGCGTATTTAAACAAACGATACGGTGGTGAATTAGGTTTAATATGGATCGATGCTCACAGTGATTTGGTCAGGATTGTTGGGTATGACTACGGACATACATTACCCCTTGGGAATCTTTTGGGAGAAGGAGATGAAGAGTTCGCAAAACATGTGGAAATCCCTCTAAAGCCTGAAAATATCTTTATGGCGGGATTAGAAGCTCCTACAGAGCAAGATTCAGAAATCATTCAAAGGCTAGGTATTAAAACAGCGGGAACGAAAGAGTTGATGAAAAGTACTGAATCTGTAAAAGAGTGGATAAAAGAAAGTGGCATTAAGCACCTAGCTATTCACCTTGATTTAGATGTCCTTGACCCAAAGGCATTCCGCTCTTTATTATTCGCCAACCCTGAAGCACCTTATAATCTTTCTGCTGCGGGAACAATGCAAATCCCTCAACTACTTCATCTGATTAAAGAACTATCTGAAGAAACAGATGTAGTTGGATTAGGTATTACTGAGCATATCCCGTGGGATTCTATTAACTTGAAGAAACTGCTTGGAGAAATACCTATTTTAAGTAAGTAAAGTTCAAGAGCTTGAGAATGAAGATGGATAGAAACAGAAACCCTCGGGTCAATTGCCCAAGGGTCTCCTTTGCTTGCTACTTATTATTTCACCGGGACATAGCCCGTTTTTTCTACTAATTCTTGTCCCTGTGGAGACAAAATCCATTCGATCAGTTTCTCTGCATTCGGGTTGTCTGTCCCAGCTGTCACTGCGTAAAACTCGGCCGCAAACGGATACGCTCTGTTTTTTATCGTTTCCTTATCAGGCAGTACCCCATCAATTGCGAGTAGACGAATGTTACCGTTTCGCACCATCTCCGTGGCATAAAACAAGAACGAGTAACCGATGGCATTCGAATAATTTTTGTAGTTGGCTGTTTGCTCGATGATTCCGCCCATCCCTGTTACCACATCTTCTTGTGGCGCGGTCATGAGCTCTTTATCTCCCATGATCTTCTGCAGCATCGTCTGACTCCCGCTATTTTCTGGCCGCTGAAAGGCACGAATAAGCTCATAGCCGCCCCCAACTTCATCCCAGGAAATGATATCTCCCGCATAGATGTCCCGAATCTGCTGGGTAGTGAGCCCTTGAACAGGATTTTCTGCATGGACAAAAAAGACAAAGGCTTCCCTTCCGATTGGTGTCAGTTTCAACTCCACACCTTTTTCTTTTGCGGCTAGGAGCTGTTCTTCAGAAGGACCTGCTGCAAAGATGACATCGACTTTGCCTTCCAGCAAGTTTTCGTACGCATTTGGCGTCTTGCTTACCATGACTTCGCTGGCGTAAAGGTCGTAATCTTTCTCGGGATAAACAGCCTGCACAAAGGAAGCGTAAAGAGGATACAAGGCGGTCGCCCCATCTATTTTGGGCAGATCAGACTGTAACGACAGTGTCGCTGGTTGATCAAGCTTTTGAATTTTGGAGTCTGCACCAAACGGTTTATACTGTTCCAGATTGACCTCCGCCTCACTGACCACAGGAATGCTGTTATGGTAATAGCTGCTGATCTCATATCCTGCAACTGGCAGCGTACAAAAGAGAAAATACACAAAGAGGGCTCGGTTCCATAACCGACTCTTTTGAGGGGCGAACATTTGGCCGATGATGTAGATGATAAAAACAACCGTTGTGACAGCCACAAGAAGAGAATAAACTCTTCCCTGTGCGTTCAGGGCAGTCATCACCACCGCCACGACTCCGATCACAGTGATGATCGCACCCAAAACGATACAGCCGAAGATTTTCCCTACCAATTCCTTGTTCATTCCTTCTCCTCCCAGTTCTCCTACCGTTATTATAAATGATTGGAAGAGATTAGGAAGGAGAAGCATACCAAACGAGCCAATTCACTCAACACCTAACCATTCCTTGTAATCTTTTGCCCATTTTTGCAAGTCATTGATGAACAGGCTAGCGTGATATCCATCACAAACCGCATGGTGGACTTGTAAAGAAACAGGCAAAAGCGTTTTGCCTTCTTGCTCGAAATACTTTCCACTCGTAATGATCGGCAGCAAATATCGCCCATCTCCCGAAATATTCAGATTAAACCCACTGAAGCTAACCCAGGGAATACACGAGACAGGGAAAGTATAAGGCGGTTCCAGTTCTTTCGCCACAAGACCTTTGTTGTCCCCGTACTGTTTCATATCCGCTACGTAATTTTGATAAAACACATGGAACTCGTCAGCGAATTCCGTCCACATCGTAGAAAAAGTTTGATCGTCCTGATGAAAAAAAGTATAGCTGGGTATCATACTCTCCCAATAGCCCAACTCGCCATCTGTATGAAAGGAAGTCCGAAATTCGCGATGCGCATTGACAACGTTCGTCACCATATATAGAAAAGCCGGGTACAGCTTCATCCCCTTTTGCCGTAGAGCGGGGAGCAATTCCGTTATATCAATGTTGGCAGTCATACTGAAGGTGCAATTTACTCGGTTCAGATAATGCTCGAAATAAGACTTTCTGCTCCAATTTTCTAGATCGATTCGCTGAAATTTCATTGGGTATCCCTCCTAAAATCGAAAACATCGTGATTTTAGGAGGTGATTTTGCGTGTCCTTTTCATAACACCATCCCCTTCTCCAATCCTGCCTTACCCCTCCAGCATACCATTTGCATCTCTTACTGGCATCAGTCTGTGTATAGCTGCAATGTTTAAGCAGAAATAGAGAAGGGAAAAGGAAAGGGATGGTAAAGGAGGAACATGATGAAAAATATCATTTTATGCTTAGCTCTTTTCGTTTCTATTCTTTTTTCGACTCCCGCGCCTGTACAAGCCAGTCAGTTCAGCGATATCCCGGACGGACATTGGGCTCGGGAATCAGTTGATTTCATGGTAAAAAAAGGTGTATTAAGCGGATATTCCAATGGAGCCTTCAGACCGAATGAGGCGATTGACAGAGCCGAGCTCACTGTTATGGTTCATAAGCTGTTTAATAAGCTTCGTCCGAATCTTAACCCAGAACTGAAAGTACTCAGGTTTAAAGATGTCCCAGAAAACCATTGGGCCTATCAACCATTGATGGAAATGTACGATGGAGACTCCTATGGGGTTGTACAAGAGAAAGAGGATATATTATTCATCTATCCCGAAAAAAAGGTAACACGTTGGGAAGCGATATACATCTTTTATACATTTTTCGAACAAGAAATGAATAAAATGTCTGACGATCAAATCTTTTTAACACTAACTAAAATTGACGACATTACCGTACAACCTTTTGAAGCAGATGATTATGATGATTACTCGATTTACTATGGTCACCAGGACACTGGTGAAATAACTTTTCCCGATGGCAACATCGACGGAATAAAAGCTCATTCGCTTGCATGGTTGGTGGGCAACGACATCATGAGTATGTGGGAAAACCAATTGGAAATACACGATCCACTCACACGTGCGGAGGCAGTGGTGATGCTGCACCGTACTTACAACGTCTTAGTAGCGAACGGTTCTCTCTCAACTTATACGAGTAAATAATCCGCGCCCACACTCTCATTTTGAAAAAGGAGCCCTCCTATTTGGAAGGCTCCTTTTTCAGCTATTTCTTCTTTACTCCAACTGCATTTTGCTCATATCCATATAGCACAGTCCAGCGATGACCATCCAAATCAGCGAACCCCGCCCCATACATTCCCGGACACTGCTCCCGAGGCTCACTAAAAACAAAGCACCCAACCTGTACCACCTAACGCACTAATAGATGATAAAAACGACCGTCGTGACAGCCAACCGCTCATTCAAGAGGCAAAGTTATTTTAAAAAGAGTCGTATACCGTTGATTTCTTTCCAAATGAATGGTCCCCTGATGTAACGTTATAATTTTTTTACAAATGGCTAGACCGAGTCCGGTGCTATCTTTCACAGGATTGCTCCCTTTTATGAACTCTTCAAAAATGTGTTCCCTAACATCCTTTTGAACACCTATACCGTTATCACCCAACCACAGAACAACGCCGGTCTCTATTTTCTCGCATGAAACGAATAGCTGCGTTCCCGGCGGATTATGTTTTAGCGAGTTACCGATCAAATTCGTAATAACGCGGTTCATATGCATTTTGTCGAACATGACAAACAGCGGCTCCTCTGGAATTTTCACTTCCAACTGAAATCCCCTATCTTCTATTTCCGGATAAAATTCCGCAACAAGCTGCATAAACCACTTACTAATATTGACCTTTTCTTGATCCAGTCTCACGTGCTGGTCTTCCAGCTTTGCCAGTTCGAACAAATTTTGAATCAAATGGGCCATATAAGACGATTTGTCGTTAATATATTGAACATACTGACGCCTTTGCTCTTCTTCTAGCTCCGGCCTATCCAGTAACAACTGAGAATACCCGAATACAGAGGTAATTGGCGTTTTCAGATCATGAGACAAATGCAACAGCATGTTTCTTTTGTTGTTCGCTACCGCTTCTTTCTCTGCAGAGGTCTGCTGTAGTCGTTCTGCCATTCCGTTAAATGCTTCTCGGATTTCTGCAAATTCCATTTCAGCCGAAAATGTAAGCCTCTTCTGATAGTTGAAGCCTTCCATCTCTTTAATGCCCTCTACAATTTGCCGGAGAGGCGTCTTCATCTTAAAGACGGAGTACCGGGTGTAGAAATAAAGGGCGATGAACAACAGAACGACAAACAACGCTATTAAGATTTCAAACGTCAATGATATAATTTCCGACCGCTCAGGAAATTTCCATAACAGAACATAGTTTTCACCCTCTGGCCCTTGCGCTTGATAGGCATGGTAGAAAATTGAATCATCATTTCGCAGTATGTCCACTTTAGCGTACAGCATTCCATCGCTATATGTCATGATATTGTCTTCCTTGTTGCCTTTTACATAGATGACTGTCCCCGATTCATCCACGATCTCGAACCAGCCGCCGTACTCGTCTAACAACCGACCATCAATCTTTTCAAAAGGGTACTGGTATATTTTACTGACATCCACTTGGGTCAAATCGGGCGTTTTATTAAAAAAGTTGTCCATCAACAGGTCTGTCCCCAAAAGAGCAACCATAATCACACATGAGAACAAACCGCTTATCACAACATAATGCCGAAAAAACAGTTGTTTTAACGGCCGCTTGTCGGGGATGCTCTCATTTTTTTTCAAAACGGTAGCCTAACCCCCTGATCGTAATAAGATAAACTGGCTTTCTTGGGTTATCCTCAATCTTCTCCCTGAGTTTGCTGATATAGACCATGATGAGGTTTTCATCCCCTATGTATTCCTGCCCCCAAACATGCTCGTAAATGGATGCTTTTGTAAAAACTCTCCCCGCATGCTTCATCAGTAAAGACAAAATCTTGAACTCGTACGATGTCACTTCTTTCTGCTGTCCATTTTTGTACAGCTTACAGCTCACCAAATCGAGCATGACATCGCCAATTTGTATGATTTCATGGTTTTGCTTTTCACCTTTAGAAAATACATCCATTCTTCTGAATAACGCTTGAACTCTGCTGACGACTTCTATGGGGTTAAAAGGCTTCCCCACATAGTCGTCAGCGCCAAGCTGCAGTCCAATAATTTTATCCATATCGTCCGATTTCGCGGACAGGAACAAAAACGGAACTTCGGAAATATGTCGCATCTTTTTTAATAACTCGTATCCATCCATCATCGGCATCATAATATCAGCAATAACCAGATCGATTTGCACGTTTGAGAATACAGCCAGCGCATCAACCCCATTACCTGCTTCATAAGTAGCAAACCCGTAATTTTTCAAATAAATACTGAGTAGTTCACGAATTTGTGCTTCATCGTCGATGATCAATATCGTTTTGATTGTACTTCCCTCCATCGCCTCATGTCGCAACGAAGCACAAACAAGAAGTCACGGCTTGTTGTACACTAAAATAATTGGTCTGCAAACCGAGATAGTAACGCAGCCGCTTCTTTCCTTACCATCGGCTGCTCTGATTTATAATCGAGACTGCCATCTCCGCCTTTCACCACTTCTGGTCCGTATAATCCTTTTGCCACTACGAAATGGACTCCCTCTAAAGCCCAAGCATCTGTCCTACCACTCAAATTGGCTTTTTTCGGCTCTGCATGAAAATAGCCAAATGCCATGCGCCATACGATGTTTGCTGCTTCTTGACGCGTCAATGGCTCGTTCGGATAAAATTTGCCACCAGTAGATGCTCTTAGTAAACCTAACTCGTAAGCTGCTTGAATTTCCCGCGCATACTTGTTACCTGAAATATCCGTGTAAATCGGTTTATGCTTTGATGGGGCAACGCCACTCCACTTGATGAACCAGCCAACAAACTCTCCTTTTGTTATCTGTTGTTCAGGCGAAAAGAGATTGTCTCCTTCCATATCAGCAAAGACACCGATCTGTCTCAGGTGATAAATATAGGACGCATATGGATGGTCATTCTCCACATCCTGATAACGTTGCGGCTCAGGCATTTTTTCTGCCCAACTATCTGTTTTTAACTCGTAATAGAAAGCCTGCACATCTCCGTGATCGTTCAGCTTAAAAGCAGCTTTACTACCTTGTTCATCCTGGAATAAGAGTGGCTCCACCTCATATAGGACATGTTCTCCCAGCGAGTCTTTTACAATGAGTTTGCCGCCTTCAGCACGTATACGAGTCGTCCACATCCGGTTTCGCAAATCGCTGTATGTCCCTTCAAACTTCGTGAGTTCTTGTTTCGCTAACTCAAACGCTTCCTTTTTCTTCTCATTTTTCGGGTAGTAATGATCCATAAACGCTTTAATCAAAGGTATACGAATTTCGTAGTCCTTATTGACTGTAACGAATACTCCCACTTTTTCTTCCGGGATCAACCACATCCCGGTATGGTATCCTTGTAAATCCCCTCCTTTTTCAATAACATATTGTCCATTGTAATTTTGCTGGTTGCCATATTCGAAACCAAGCGCCATGTTATTCAGCTTTGGATGCACGGAAAGATGAGGTCTGTGCATTTCTGCCGCCGTTTCTTCTTCCATAATCGTCGCATTCCCAAGCTTTCCTTTATTGAGATGAGCAATCATGAATTTAGCCATATCAGAACCAGTTGAGAGCATTCCACCATCAGGAAGCTCAGTTGGTACCATTGCATAAGTCGGGATCGGCTGTCCGATAATATTATAAGGCACAGCCAACCCTTTGACTATTGATGGCGTCAGTCGAAAATCACTATTTTTCATGCCAAGCGGCTTAAAGATGCGTTCCTTCACGTATTTACCAAATGGTTTTCCTGCTACTTGTTCCACAACATAACCTTGAATGATGAAGCCGAGATTGTCATATCTGTAAAACTCTCCTGGCTTGCGAATGACATTTGGGAGATTGTCCATAACGTATTACTTTAAAGAAACCTCCCGTTTCAAGTCGGTTGTTGAACCGTCAGAAGTGTCTCCAAAGTCAAATCCAGTGGAGTTCGTTAACAGATGTTTCATAGTAAGAGGAGCGCCTGTCTTATTCGGAATCCGGGCACCCCCCATATATGCGGATACATCTTTGTTCAAATCTATTTTTCCTTGCTCCGCCAATTGCATAACGGCTGTAGCTGTAATAACCTTGGATACTGACGCTACACGGAATACAGTTCGATCAGGATCGACCGGAATCTTCTTCTCTACATCCGCATATCCATACCCTTTTTTAAAAAGGACCTTGTCTCCTTTTACAACTACAAACGTAGCTCCTGCCATGTTGTTCTTAATTTCTGACTGGTTAAAAAATTCATCTGCAAATTGCTCTACCTCTCTCGGATCATCCGGCCCAGATACAGAAGATGCGAACACTTTGGTTGGAGAAACAACTCCGCTTACAAGGCTGACACTCATAGTAGTTACAATTACAGTCGCCATTAATGTCTGTAACTTCGAAAACATTTTCATAAGATTGCTCCTCTCCTTTACCCTTATTTCCTTCTCTAGAAGAATACACAATCAGTCTTAATCGTATTTCTATACAACCTTAATAGAACATGAATTTTTTGCTTGTTCATGCAAAAACCCCTGATTTCTCAGGGGCACGATTCTCTATTCTGTCGATATCAGTCTCATCTCCATATACAGCACATTCCACCGATGACCATCCAAATCAGCGAAGCTTGCCCCATACATCCCCGGACCATGCTCCCGAGGCTCACTGAAAACAGTGCCCCCAGCCTCTTTCACCTGATTCACCAATTCATCCCCTTCTCCATTCCTGCCTTACCCCTCCAACATACTATTTGCATCTCTTCCTGACTTCAGCCTGTGTATAGCTGCAATGTTTAAGCAGAAATAGGGAAGGGAAAAGGAAAGGGATGGTAAAGGAGGAACATGATGAAAAATATCATTTTATGCTTAGCTCTTTTCGTTTCTATTCTTTTTTCGACTCCCGCGCCTGTACAAGCCAGTCAGTTCAGCGATATCCCGGACGGACATTGGGCTCGGGAATCGGTTGATTTCATGGTGAAAAAAGGAGTATTAAGTGGCTATTCTAATGGAGCCTTCAGACCGAATGAGGCGATTGATAGAGCCGAGTTAACTGTTATGGTTCATAAGCTGTTTACTAAGCTTCGTCCGAATCTTAACAAAGAATTCTCCGAGCAGAAAATACAGAAGTTTGAAGATGTCCCCAAAAACCATTGGGCCTATCAGCCATTGATGGAAATGTACAACGCAAACTCATTTGGTGTTGTACATTGGGACTGGGACAAAGTTTACATCTATCCCGAAAAAAAAGTAACACGTTGGGAAGCTATATACTTTTTCCAAACATTTTTCTATCAAAAGATGTATGAAATACCCGACGATCAAGTTTTGCAAATCCTTGCTCGAATTGACGACATTACCGTACAGTCGGTCGATTCACCTAACTATCGATCACCTTATCCTGGTTCAGCTCCTTTTCCTGACGACGAATACACAATTAGCTACGGTCACCTCGACACTGGAGAAATAACTTTCGCCAACGGTGACATTGACGCATTAAAAGCTTATGCACTCGCATGGCTGGTGGGCAACGACATCATGAGTACGTGGAAAAACAAATTGGAAGTTCACGATCCACTCACACGAGCGGAGGCAGTGGTGATGCTGCACCGTACTTACAACGTCTTATTAGCGAACGGTTCTCTCTCAACTTATACGAGTAAATAACCCTTGCACAAACTCTCATTTGGAAAAAGGAGCCCTCCCATTTGGAAGGCTCCTTTTTCAACCATTTCATCTTTACTCCATCTACATTTTGCTCATCTCCATATACAGCACATTCCACCGATGACCATCCAAATCAGCGAAGCCTGCCCCGTACATCCCCGGACCATGTTCCCGAGGTTCACTATAAATCGTGCCCCCAGCCTCTTTCACCTGATTCACCAATTCATCCACTTCTTCCCTGCTCTCGGCATCGATCGAAAACAACACTTCCGTTCCGCGCTTCGTATCTGCCAGCTCATTTTGCGTAAACGATTGGAAGGTAGCTTCCGGGAAAAGCATCACCAGGAGGTTTTTCTCACCAATCACCAAGCCCGCTACATCTTTGCTGTTCTCATGGCGAGGATGAAAAGAGAATCCGAGTGCGGCAAAAAACGATTTGGACTTTTCGAGGTCCTTGACAGGCAAATTGATCCAAAGCTCTTTTGTCATGGGAATTTCTCCTTTGTGTTTTGGTTGGATGATGCTTGTTATTCTCCTTTAAGAATAGCAGAATCATGCTCGAAGGCTTCTTCCCGATTGCTATTTTTCCTTAAACCATTCATTCATATTATGTCGATATTGACACTCGGAATTAGAACCGATAAAGTATTGGATAAACTCGGTTGTACTAGCGCGAAAATTCTAAAAATAATAACGAGGTGGGCACATGGCAAACGATTTGATTCAAGCAATTACCCTGTTAAAACAAAAAGAATGGGTAGATCTCACGCACACATTCGGTCCAGAATCTCCGCACTTCCACGCCTTTGACGCCGCCGAATTCCAAACGCTGTTCACGCATGACGACGGCTTCTTTGCCCAGCGCTTCTCTTTTCCTGGACAGTACGGTACGCACTTGGATGCACCGATTCACTTCGTGCGCAACAAGCGTTACTTGGACGAGATCGAGCTGAAGGAACTCGTATTGCCGCTCGTCGTCATCGACAAATCAAAAGAAGCCGAAGCCAACAACGACTATTCACTTTCCGTGGAAGACATTTTGCATTTTGAAACCGAGCATGGTCAAATCGAGAGCGGTTCCTTTGTCGCCTTGCGCACAGATTGGAGCAAGCGCTGGCCAGATGTGGAGGCCTTCAACAATAAGGATGCAGATGGCAACAACCACGCTCCTGGCTGGTCTTTGGAGGCTTTAAAATTTTTGTTCGAAGAAAGACAAATAAAAGCAGTCGGTCACGAAACCTTCGATACGGATGCGACTATCGATTACCGAAAAAACGGAGCACTTTTGGGTGAATATTTCGTGCTCGATCAAGACACCTATCAAGTAGAGCTGCTCAACAATCTCGATAAACTCCCGGCCAAAGGTGCTGTCATTGTAAACATTACACCAAAGCCTGAAAAAGCCTCCGGGTTTCCGGTTCGCTCGTTTGCCATATTGCCTTAAAGTCAAAGCCGAGTAAACGCCAGGTATCATCACCGATCGCCTGTCTTTCACTCGGCTTTTCTTCTGAAAATGCTCTACGTATCCAACGAGGATTTACGGATAACCGCCACACTGGACTCCCTTACAATTAGCCGTGGCTCGAACTGCACACGTTCGTACGCGCCTGCCCCTTGCTCTCGAATCCGTTTCAGCAAAAGCTCAGTCGCCAGCCGTGCCACCTCTTCCCCCATGATCGAAACAGAACTGATCTGCGGAGTCGTAATCGTCGTCCACACATTGTTGTCAATTCCCACGACCGCGACATCTTCTGGCACCCGGACTCCCAGCTCCTTGAACCGATTCACGATCCCGATTGCCACCATGTCATTGACCGCATAGATGGCATCCGGCATGTTTTTCAGGCTAAAAAAGTAATCAGCAGCACGAAGGCCCGTCTCAAACGAGAAGTCCTCACCAAAATACACCAGCGAAGGATCGACGTGCTGAAGCGACGCTTCATAGGCAAAATACCGCTCCTCGATCTTGTCTTTCGGCGCACCTGCGTAAGCGATTCGCGTACGGCCAATTTTGATCAGATGTTCCATGACGAGTCGCCCTTCTTGACGGGCCATGCTGACCACATCTGCTTTTACATTGTCTTCGAGCTTTTTTCCATAGTTAATAATCGAAACCGGAACGCTCGCTTTGTTAATCATCTGGACCAACGTCTTTGGATAGGCGAGCGGCATGATAATCAACCCGTCTACATGCAGCTTTTTGACCTCACGCACAGTCTCAAGCTCCATTCGGGCATTTCCTGCTGTATTAATTTGTACGACACGGTAGCCATGCTGCTTGGCCGCTTGCTCGACTGACCAGGCGATATCTGGAATAATTGCATTTCGAATGTCAGGAACAGCCAGTGCGATTTGATAGGTTTGGCGCACCTTTAGACTTTGCGCTGAAGTGTTCGGAATAAAGCCCAGCTCGTCGATCACCTGCAAAATCAACGCTTTCGTCTTCGGACTGATTCCCGCGCTGTCATTGATGGCTCTCGATACTGTTGCAATTCCTACGCCCGCCTTCTTGGCTACGTCTTCTATTGTCACTTTATTTTTTGTATCCAACGCCTTGCTTTCCTTTCCATATCGGAATCGTTTTCTATATTTCCGAGCTAATATATATTTTCCTACCGTTATTATAGCATACACAAAACCAATGGTAACGAGGCGTGAACAAAACATAGCAGACAACTCCGCACCTGTTGCACACCACCCCCAACCCTTGCCTAGGAAATCAAATTGACAAGACACCAAACCTATGGCATATTATTTTCGGAAACGTTTCCTATTTTTCTTGCTGAATTTCATATAGAATCCAAATCGAACGAGGAGATGGCAGATATGAAAGCATTACGTTGGCACGGTTTGAAAGACCTCCGTTTGGAAACCATTTCGGAACCGATTGCGTCCAAAGGTAAAGTGAAAATCAGAGTCGAGTGGTGCGGTATTTGCGGAAGCGACTTGCACGAATACGTTGCTGGCCCGATCTTCATCCCACAGGGAGCTGAACATCCACTTACAGGCGAAAAAGCCCCGATCGTAATGGGGCATGAATTTTCCGGACAAGTGGTGGAAATCGGGGAAGGCGTGAACACCATCAAGGTTGGGGATCGCGTCGTTGTCGAGCCCGTTTTCGCTTGCGGAACATGCGCTGCGTGCAGACAAGGCAAATACAATCTTTGTGAAAAAATGGGCTTCCTCGGTTTGGCCGGCGGTGGCGGCGGCTTCTCGGAATACGTGGCTTGCGATGAACATATGGTCCACAAAATCCCAGACAGTCTCTCTTATGAACAAGGCGCTCTTGTCGAGCCATCTGCCGTAGCCCTTTACGCAGTACGTTCGAGTCAGTTGAAAGCCGGTGACAAAGCTGTCGTATTCGGCGCCGGTCCTATCGGCTTGCTTGTCATCGAAGCACTGAAAGCAGCAGGTGCGGCTGAGATTTATGCAGTGGAGCTGTCCCCTGAACGTAAAAACAAGGCAGCTGAGCTGGGCGCCATCGTCATCGATCCGAAAGAATACGACGTAGTTCAGGAAATTCACAACCGGACAAACGGCGGCGCAGATATCGCCTTTGAAGTCACAGGCGTGCCCCCTGTCCTTACGCAAGCCATCGAATCTACCAAAATCGCTGGACAAATCATGATCGTCAGCATCTTCGAAAGAGAAGCGTCAATCAAACCGAACCACATCGTCATGAAAGAGCGCAACATGACAGGCATCATCGGCTACCGCGACGTATTCCCTGCTGTCATCAGCCTGATGGAAAAGGGCTTCTTCCCGGCGGACAAGCTGGTCACCCAGCGCATCAAGCTCGACGACATTGTGGAGCATGGTTTTGAAGCACTGCTGAAAGAGAAAAACCAGGTGAAAATTCTCGTTAGCCCGAGAGCATAAGCGAAAACGATTCCATAAATATCGTGCTGCTTCCTTCCGCAGAAGGAAATACGCCATTCCGCTACAAAAAAACGGAGAGAAAGCAGGGTTACTTCCTGTTTTCCACTCCGTTTTTTCTCATTACTCTCTTCGATTTTTAACCTTGGGGTACCACCAACAAAACGCGGATCTCGTACGTTATCAAGACCTAAATTTTATAAAGTCATAAAAAATAAAGGATGTTACATATTAGTCATGTATAATATGTGACATCCTTTTACTTGTTGTTAAACAAACGCGGCCGATTTTTTAATGAAAATCTCGGAACTGTAATATTTGATTTACTTCACCAATTTGTGGGTTCTACCATTCTTCTCTATCATGATTTTCCATATAAAATTGTTCAACAACACTGACAATCATAGTTAGCTAATTATTTATACAACAATAAAGAAATTCCATCCTATTAATAATGCAAATAATAAAGTTAACAAAGTAATTGTAAGAAAATAAAATACTTTACGTTTTTTAGAACTTACTATTTTTCTCATATATTTGATAGAGAAGAAGGCTGCAATAACTGTACATACGAGTAAAGGATAATTCAGTAAAAGATGAGGTTTGACCTCCGCAAAGGTACGGAATTTATTCATCATAATTCTAGTAATACATATTAGATTGTTTAAAAAAGTTATTGTGCCACATAATATTAACATTGAATAGTAGAAATTAAATCTTTTATCTTCTAATTCTAATTGTTTCTTTCTATTTTTAAATTTAAGAATGAGTAAAAACAGTGGTGCAATTAAGAAATACAGAGTTGTACTTAATAATACTAAAACACTAGCAATTAAAACTGGGATTGTTCTATCAGGTGGTAGTTCAGATAAATCCATACCATGCCCTACAATTATCTGTTTCACTTTGCCTTCTTCCATTTTGAATTGTAAAATGGGATACGCATTTCTAAAAACAGGGAAATTTTCTTTAACAAGTTCATAATAATATGGTTTCGTCTGTACATAAGTACCTTTATATTGCCCTAAACTCATTGTGATTTCATTTTTGTTCGTTGCACTAACAGTATATAAATTTTGATAATTTGCAAATTCCAAAAAATTTCCCTCTTGCCGTTGAAATGGAACATATTTTCCATCTACTTCATTTGAAGAAGGTAGTTTTAGATAAGGAACTTTACTCTCTGTATGCTTTTTACCAATTAACAATTCTTGTACTCCAAATAGAATGTCCATTTCAGCACTTGCATTTGTAAGGATTACAATTCCAAATCTTTCTTCAGGTACTATCGTAAATTGACTTGAAAATGTTGCAGTATTACCTCCATGACCAATAGTACGGTATTCTCCCACATATTCAAAAAAACCATGTGCCGTTCCAACCATTTCTCCATCTAAACTGTAACTTGGTGAAAACATAGTTTCTAGTGTGTCTGAATTATCAAACATCGGTGACTTTTGACCTTTTTCTGGAGTTATTGCAATTGCATATTTTGCCAAATCTTCTACCGTACCGTTTATAGAACCTGCTGGATAATGAGAAACATATGACCAATTACCAAGTATGAAACCTCCTTCTGGATTTGGTAAATATCCCTTTGCTTTTGTTTCTAAAAGTTTTTTATTATCATCAAATGTTGTATTTCCCGTTGTATTATTCATCTCAAGTACATTAAATAAATGTTCCCGTTCATAATCATGAAATGGCTGTTTACTTATACATTCCACTACATAACCAGCAAGAGATGCTCCATAGTTACTATACGAACTAGCTGTTCCCACTTTATAATACTGTTTAGATTTATCAAGTAGTAATGCTTCTTCAAGAGGGAATAATCCATCCTTTGAAAAAGCAATTGTATTAAAGGCGTAGTCTCCAAATCCAGCAGCATGATTCATAAGATCTCTCATTGTAACAGTTTGTTGGAAATTAAGTTTTTTTGCAAAGTCAGAAGGTAGATATGTTTTAATATCCTCATCTAAATCAAGTTTACCTTGTTCAACTAATTGCATTGCAGATGTCCAAGTGAATAATTTACTTATGGATCCCCATTCAAAAACTGTCTTTGATGGATCAACTGAAATTTGCTTTTCAACATCCGCATATCCATAGCCTTTTGAGAGAATAATTTGACCATCTTTCACAACTGCAATTGCAGCCCCTGGTGTTGTTTTGTCTAAATACTTCGATACATATTGATCTATCTTTTCTTCCATCTCATTCAATGGAATACCCGAAGGTGTTTCCCCGTTAATTTTCTTTAATTCCGCTGCAAAAATAAGTTTTGTACTTAGTCCAAAAACAGTCAAAAACATAATAATACTAACTGTTAATATCAATTCTATTCTTTTTATCATTTTCGTATCCCCTCTCATAAAAGTATTAGTCTTAGATTAACGCCCTTAGAGAAAAGCTATAAAATCAATATCTTTAAGAGCATTTAACTCTGCATAACCAAACTTTATTATCGTTATCGATAATGATAAAATAAAAGTTGAATGATTGCAATAATTATTCTCATTATTTATAATAGGAATGAAAAATTGGATGAATAAGAGGGGATATTATGGTCAATAAAGTTGATGTTTTAATGCATCCCGTTAGAATGAAAATTTGCCAATCATTAATGAGAAATAAAGAAAATGGATTAACACCTTTAGAAATGGTCAAAATCATTAAAGATGTACCTCAAGCAACTCTATATAGACAGTTACAAATTATGATGGATTCTGGAATTATTCACGTTATTAAAGAAAAAAAAGTGAAATCAGTTTCTGAAAAATATTATGCTTTAAATGAAGATGAGGCTAGAATCGATGCGGAGGAATGGAAAAAAGCATCGCAACAGCAGAAACTTGATTATGTTACTTACTACCAATTATCTCTTTTGTATCAATATCAAAGTTATCTTAAAAAATTAGAAGAGCAAAACAATTCAGAGGATAGTGCTACTTTTTCTTTAGCCGCGTTAACGTTAGATGATGAAAAATTCAAGCAATTCCAAAATGAATTAAACGAATTAATTAATAAGTACTACCATAATACAAGTGAAAATAATGCAGAAGATACTCCAGTTCGAACAGTTGCTATCACAATTATTCCAGATGCTTAAGAGACAATAATGCCTCTTAAGCATCTAGCATTGCACCTTAGTATTCTACGTTCTTCTTCAGCTAACTTGCCCCGTTACTTTAAGTACAAAACTTCACAATCTCTTCTAAAATCTAACATAAATATCCAATTTTCATTAAAGTGTTATTCAATTAAATGGCCCTTTAGTTGAATAAGGAGGGAACGATGTTCCCTTAGATTTTTTTATAAACCTCTGCATGAGCAAATATCTTTATTATTCTCATCCATCTCACGTTTTATCTGCTTTGGAGTTGAAACTTGGGCTTGCTTCTCTCGTAACGATTCAATTCGTTCTCGTATTTTCTGGTACCCCACCTTGCTGTCTGGTTGGAGCCAGCGCGATCTCGCGAATGTTTTCTTACCCGCAATCGAGCTGATATTTATAATCGTACACGTCTTCCGCTCGTATGCTTCAAAATCGCTTCGATGACGACATCCCAATCCCCACGCGGAAGCTCATGCCCCGTCCCTTCCAACGTGAGCAAGACTGCTCCCGGAATGGTGTTCGCAAGATGTAAAGCATGCGCGAAAGGGATGAGCAAATCTTCTGTACCGTGAATCACGAGTGCTGGTACAGCGATTTCCCCTGTCCGCATCAGGTACGTTTCGCTGGTCGTTACAAAGGCGTGGTTGTTCTTACTCGCATAATGGTTGCTTCTGGCGATATCTATTTGGGCCAATTCACGAACGCGCGCCTCGTCAAAAGGATGCTTGGAACCGATCAAAACTTTCGAACTCGCAACTGCAGCTGCTAAAACCTCTTGTTCATCCTCCCAGTTGATCTCCCCCATATTACTGAAAAACTCCATCAGCTTCTCATCGATTGGTGGTAGATCAGGAGCAAAATTCGACGTTGCGTGCAATGTGATCGTGCGAACTCTTTCAGGATGTCTCAATGCAATGAATTGCGTCAACAGTCCGCCCATAGACATACCAACGATGTGCGACTGCTGTACGCCGAATGCATCTAGGATGTGAACAGCGTCATCCGCCATATCTTCAAACGCATAACCTGGTTGGCCAACCTCGTAGGTCGTGGAGCGTCCGACATCCCGATTATCAAAACGAATAACAAATCGTCCAGCGTCGGCTATTCGCTGACAAAATTCTTCCTCCCACCAAAGCATAGACATCTGGGCTCCCATAATCAGCAAAATCGCCGGATCTGTGGGTTTCCCAAAGCTTTCCGCACATATTTCCACACCGTTCACTTTTAAAATCTGTTCTGCCATTGTATGTTTTCCTCCTCAACGAACTGAAATAAAAAAACACAGGCTAGGCTGCCTGTGCTTACGTCATCGAAAAAGGAAGAAGAAACGAAACCTATGAACATCAGATACCAGCATCTGATTGTACAGGATTGGTTCCATTCTCTTCGCAGATCATGCAAATAGAGGAGGTCATCACGCTTGCCTTCCTCACTCCATTTGCCCATGATTCAATTGGGTTACCGTAGCGGCAATCCATTTTCCGATTCGTATGCACACAACATAGCCTTTTCACGCTATTTCATCGATTTTGTTGTGCGAATAAAGTATCGAAAAATTAATTTGCCACACGTAACCCTCCGTTCCTAATAAGTTGTGCCCATCCTACCACATGCTTTTTCATCTGTCAACGATTGGCAGTTTCAATGGTTGTTCGTATCCCTGGCTCCGCAAAAGTCGTCTCAACGTCTCGGGTAAGCCGCCGCAGCTCAACCACTTGATCACATGCCAGCTTGGAAAGAATCTGGTCATGCGTGATAATGACGACCGTTTTGCCTGCTTCGGCCAGCTTTTTCACCCATGCGGCCACCTTCAGCACTCCATCGCCGTCAAGTCCGCTTGTCGGTTCATCCAGCACGATCAGTTCTGCCTCGGAGCAATAAGCGGCTGCCATCGTGACCCGCTGCTTTTCTCCACCGGATAATGACGCAGGATGCCGATCGCGAAGCTCGCGCAAACCGAAAGCATCCATCGCCTCATACGCCTTTTCGCGGAGCTCTTCATTCAAGACTTTTCCCAACACGATTTCGTTTCCGACACTGTCTGCGTAGAGCTGGTAGTCCGCATCCTGCATCACCAAATAGCTTACAGCTCGTCTTTTGCTGGCGGACAGTGAACGACCTTGGCGGACAATCGTTCCTTTTCGCTCACGAAGAAGACCGCATAAAATTTTGCATAGTGTCGTCTTGCCCGTACCGTTTTCTCCAGTCAACGCTGTTACGCTCCCCTGCGGAAGCGAGATGTTGATATCGGTGATTCCGTCGTTTTTCTTTTTATAAAAATAGCTAAGCTCTCTTGCTTCCACCATGAATTCGGACATCTCTGGCTGCTCACGTTTCTTTGCTGTCTCGGGAAACGTCATGTCAGGATGACGCAAACCGTACATACGCACGTCATCATGAGATAGCTGGCAGAATTCGTCCTTCGTCCACGTATGTGCGATTTTGCCATTTTCCATGCAGACAAACAAATCGACAACGGGTAGAAAAGGAACTAGCCGATGCTCGCTGATTAGCAAGGTGGTACCGTTTTGCTTGAGCTTGCTTAAGATTTCAATCAGGTTTTGCGTAGAGGAAGTGTCCAGATTCGCAGTAGGCTCATCCAGCAAGAGAAGTGGCGGTGTCAAAACGGATGCAGCCGCTATAGCCACCCGTTGCTTTTGCCCGCTGGACAGCTTATGTAAAGAGCTATCGAGCAAGTGGGAAATCCCGAGCTGGCTCGCCTGCCTATCCATCCGGCTTCGAATCTCGTCTGGTGCCATACCGATGTTTTCTGCGGAAAACGCCAGCTCATCCCGGACGGTTTCCATAAAAAATTGGCTGCGGGGGTCTTGAAATACGACGCCCATTAGCCGGGTACGTTCCTCTGGCAGCATGCTCGCAGGACTTTTGCCACCCACGCTTACTTCACCCGTGAGACGTCCGGCATAAAAATTCGGTGCGAGACCATTGACCAGCCTCATAATCGTACTCTTGCCGCAGCCAGACCGCCCACATAGCACGACACACTGTCCGGCTTTTACAGATAAGCTGATCTTTTTCACGCCAGTCTCAGTGTCATGTCCCCCATCATCCTGTCCATAATGAAACGTGACATCGTTCAGCTCAATCACGAAATCATCCCTCCCGTCCAGTAAATTGCCGAGCCTATCAGTGCATACACCCCGACGACGATGCCATCCGTGATCTTGAAGCCAACCGGGTAGATAGAGGTCCGCGCATTTGTGCACTCGATACCGCGGAGCTCAGCAGACGATGCCAGCTCTGACGACAGCTTCAGGCAACGGACGACCAACGGCATAAAAAAACATTCGTAGGCCATGGCCGGATGCTTCAGTACGCTGTACCAATGTGGAAAAATCCCTCTAGCGCGGATACCGTCACGAATTGCTTTCATTTCCAAAATGACTACGGGGAAAAAACGGATCAAAATGCAAATCATCACCAAAATCGTTTTGGGGACTGACATCTTCTCAAACGCACTCATGATACTGCCAGGTGGCGTATAGATCAGAACCGTGCCGATCATGATGACAGGCATCATTCTCACCATCGTGTAGATAATGAGCTTCATCGTTCCTAATGCCAACGCATTCGGCATGAAAAACACAAAAGCCATGCACACGCAATAGAACACGACCAGCTGAAACGCCTTTCTGGACAGGTGATTCCATACCAAGTACACTACACTTAGTGCCACCAGTAAGTACACCTGTATATCATCACGAACGGTCATGGCCAAGATACTGGCTATAACCAGCACCAACAGATGTGTTCTGGGGCCGAGCCGTCTCGTACGAGTTGTTTCTTTTTCATATGCTTCTTCCT
This sequence comes from Brevibacillus sp. BC25, assembly GCF_000282075.1. Classification (NCBI taxonomy): domain Bacteria; kingdom Bacillati; phylum Bacillota; class Bacilli; order Caryophanales; family Paenibacillaceae; genus Brevibacillus; species Brevibacillus sp. BC25. The sequence continues at coordinate 35,112 of NZ_AKIX01000057.1, read as the reverse complement.
TCATTCGACAGACACCCCTACAACCGAGATCACACACAACTTTATTAAGGGAAACAGCCTCCCTTACAAATCGTAATGATAATGATGATCATAACCTCTAGCAATACGACAGGCAGACATACGTCTTTTCATGGTATGTTTTCGTCCGATCACGGCATGGGTGGTGACTATAATGAAAGATATTTTGACGGAACTACATACGCCGTGTCTAATGCAATGCGGCTTTTATCCTGACGACGACCACGGCCCATACAATCGCGAGGGTGTTTGCTTTTCTGTTTTGCCAGAGAAAGGGCAGGGACGCTACTGGACTTATACGCGCGACAACCTGTTTTCGATTTCGATCCAAGATTTCGTCTTTTACGAGGATTTGTTTCTGGAATTCCAGCAGCCCAAGTACCTGAGCTTCAATTATTACGATTCCGTCTCTGGAGAAGAATTCAACCCATATAAACGATTGTCATGCGGCTGCATCCGCGTCCATATCGGCTATAACAATGTGTATCGGGCCAGCTATCGCAAAAACATTCCCATTCGCTCGACGGCTATTGAAATCATGCCGGAGTATTACGAGGATTATTTGAAAAGCAAATATCCAGTAGAGTATAAAGACCTGCGCTCGTCCTTTATTACTGTAGACGGGATGACGAATTTTGCGGAGCTTGTTTTCTTGCTCCGACAGATACGCAATTTTCGGGGAACGGGAATTGCCGCAAAGCTATACTACGAGGGGAAAGTCGCAGAAGCAGTATCGCTGATTGTGGAGAAGGCCAAAGCACATAAAAAAACGCATCCATCCAAAAGCATATCCCGACAGGATATGGACGGCCTGACAGCTGTGACCGCCTACATTGACGATCACTTCTCCTCCGAAATACACTTGGAGCACCTCGCCCGTATTGCCTGCATGGGACTCACCAAGCTAAAATACACCTTTAAGCAAGCGAACCAATGCACCATTACCGAATATATCCAAAACAAGCGAATGAATCACGCCGAGCAACTGCTTACAAGCACCGATTTACACATTAATCAGATTGCGTATATCGTAGGCTACCACAACTCCAGTCGCTTCTCCCAGCTGTTTCGCAAAAGCACCGGGCTGTTGCCCAACGAATACCGGAGATTCACGGTTACAACCAAATAGGATCATGAAAGAAGCTGTAGCCGATGATGTGGCTACAGCTTCTTTATGTGTTTATCATTTTTCTTCTTTGGCAGCGAAAAGTAATTTTCGCACACGATCATCTCGCAGCCACAACCCGCCCCACATCAAAATCGCGAGGTAGACAGCAAACAGCGTATGGGAAAAGAGTGGCGCATCTACACGGATCTGGGTAGCGATGACCCCACCGAAAAATCCAGTCAACAGAAGCGCACCCAAAACTGCTGTCCGGGGAATAGCATACAGCACCGTTGATACAAGGGCGAGAATTCCAATCAAGCCAATGTGATGCTCCGCATAACCAAGTACGAGGGTTCCCTCTACGACAGGAGCAGGCTGGATGAGTTTAAATACACCGTCAAAAAGCATAAAAAGAATGACAAGTCCGCTCATAATCCGTGCAATCCACAGACGTGTTTTGGAAATTTGACTCCGCATGGTGGTCCCACCTTTCATTTTTTTCCTAAGCAGATCGTAGCACAATCAAAGCGGCGACATTTCTTTTGTATTGCTCTTTTGTAGATCTGTCTTTTTCTAAAAACGAAAAAACCTTCTCAAATGAGAAGGTTCTGAATTCGTATAAAAAATTAAACAGGAAGCGTAACTCTGTAACCTGGTTGGTTCTTTGGATGGTTTTGATTCACGAACACACCACGGTCATTTTTCAACACGATTACTTCAAAGAATGGACGGAATCGATCTTCCGAAATTCCAAATGCAGTCAAGAACTTGCCAAACAGCTCTTGCTCTTCGCGCTCAGGTTGGCCATCTGCCAGGGAGGAATCGATCAGGTTAACCAGGATGCACATTTTTTGAGCATCTGTGAGCAATGGAGTTACTTCGTTCAGGAATTTCTCGATGGAGTTATTGCGTGTATATTTCATTGCGTTATCGAGCAACTGTCTGTTATTAGCACCTACACCAATCACGCCGTTGCTTTCTTCGCCGCCCAATACAGCGAGCAATTGACCGATTTCCTCGTGGTCCATTTCTCCATCCGATTTCATCATGTAGAGCAAGGAACATGCGAATCCAAAATGAGGGGTCATTTCTTCCCCTTTGTCTGTCTTAAACATATCAAACAAGCCCACGCAAAATACCTCCTATGTATGCCAAGATAGTATAATTTTACTATCAACTGGAGAATGTTAGCAACAGTTGTCCGGGTAAGCATTTTTTCGGTAAACAATGAAAGGAAGTGCCAGCCGGCGCCGACACTTCCTTTTCTCTCTCTTATTTCAATTGCTGCACGTCATAACCTTTTGCCCTCAAGTGATCGATAACCATGCCTTTCATCGAGAAGTGGGCAGCACCGACCACGACAAAAGAAGTAGTTTCCCCTTCTTTCTCCAACACTTCTGCGAGTTTAATAGCCATGTTTTTGTCTCGCTCACCGAGCAGACGCTGATTCACTTCGCCTTCACCGAAATCGCCATGCGTCGTCATGATCTGGGTAAAGCCATCCAGATCGCCTTCTACCCATTCTGTCTGCATGTCTTTTAGTAGTTTTGTACTTTCATCCAGTCCTTTTTCAGCCATAACGCTATCTAACATGATGTTCAATTCTTTCTCCTGCTGCTCTGCTGGTACACCGGACAGCAAGTCCGCTTGGAGCTTAATGCCTTCCAACTCGTTGATCGGCTTCTCATCCAGCATCGCCTTCGTCAAGAAGTACCTGTCGATGCCGGATAGCATCGCGAACTGAACATCCGTTTCGCCGTCCACGTAACCAAGCGTTGGCACAGACAAGGAAACAGCAAACGGCTTGTAGGCGTCCAAAGTATTGGCTGGCAGTTGCAGCTTTGCAAGCAATTTTTGCACCTTTTGATACGTCTCAGCGGATACATGATCCTTCAGTGTCGTGCCATCAGTGTATACCATTTGTTGTGTCATATAATCAGTGTCACCGTTGATAATATCGGCTTCGACCCACAGTTCGTCCGACTCTTCATACGCGTCCCGGATGTCTTTTTGCATTGGGTACATATCTGCGATCCCCATGTGAATCGAGCCAAGCAAGTACATGGTGTTTTTGCCGTTGGTCACTTTCCACATGAGACCTTCGGCACCTCCGCCCACCGTATCGTATGCGAACTCGACCAGTCGGCTCGCCATCACCGTCGCTTGTTCAACCGTACTTGGCTGTTTCAGCTCGAGACCTGCGCTTGTTCCTTTGACCAAGCCTTTTTTCTTCATGTAGTCAATCGGGGTATCCCCGATCATTTCGAATGCTGCTGGCAGCTCGTAGTTCGCCAAAAGTTTGTACATAGAAGTAATGACTGCTTCTCTCGTAATGACCTTATCAGTCGGAAAGGACAAGGAAGCGTTCTTTTTCTTCAGTCCCAGGAGATCCAGCTTTTTCGCTGTTCCTTCCATCAAGGTAATAAACTTGTCAGCAGGAATCGATTGCTGAAAAGAACTCTCTTGATACCACCCCAATGGAAAAATCCCGTATTTCTCCCCTTCGTTCAACGTTGTTACCGACCAAGGGCTGATTGGGAGAGCTTCGGGTGTCTGCCCGTGGACAGGAAGCACATACCCTAGCAAAAGCGCCAAACTGAGTGCACCTGTACCCGCCCAGCGAGTCAGCTTGCTCCAGCGTTTGTTTAGTTTCATCAAACTTTCTCCTCTCGATTCTAAGCTGTTTCTTTCACAATGGTAGATTATACCACAACAATTTGGAAGAGATAACCGAATGATAGAAAAGAATAGAAAAAACAACCTTTTTCACTATACATAAAAAGCATCGACATTGATCGTCGACGCTTTCCCTATGAATCCGCAATTTATCGATTGGGTTTGGCCAAATACAGACGCATCGTCAACGGAGCAAATATGACAATCAGCAGCACACATAATCCGATCCCGACCATCACATCAAACAGATTTGCTGTTCCCCCCATCAATCCTCGAACCGTCCCTACTGCGATACTTATCGGATTTAGATTGACGATTGTCCCCATCCATTTGGGCATAGTGGAAGAATCTACGAAGATCGTGCTCGCAAAAAGCAACAGGTATACAAAAAACATACTTGAACCCGATACCGTCTCCGGTCGCTTTGCCAAAATACCGATCATAGAAAAAATCCAACTCACACTAAAGGCGAAGAAAATGATATACAAAACAGCGAGTGTCGCGCCGACTATGCCGCCTTCTGGACGAAACCCAAGCAGCATTCCTGTGCCAAAGGCGACGAGTATCGCAATCGTATAACGTAGGCCATCTGTTAATAATGGGCCTATGACAGACGCTGGCTGCCAAAAGGGCATGGTACGAAAACGGTTATACACGCCCTTCGCTATATCCTGGCAGATGGTCGTCCCGCTATAAACCGTCATTGGAATGATCGTCAACACAAGAACACCTGGCAGAAAAAACTGGAGATACGCTGCCGTAGAACCAGCGATGGCTCCACCAAACAAATTAGTAAAAATAAGCAACATCATCACAGGTGAGAGGATAGAGTCCATACAAAATGTGAAAAGGTTGTTCTTTGTGTTTTGCCATGTGCGCCACATAAAGATGCGGATCGCCGCAAAGGTACTGGGCATATGACTTGCGTTCATGAAAAGGCCTCCTTCTTTTCGCCATGAGTCAGGACCAAAAACACCTCTTCCAGACTCGGATCACTCAGGGAAAAATGCTCGATGGAAACATCATTAGCCAGAAGTAACCCGATTGCTTGGTTTGCCAGATTCGCTTCTTTTACCGGGATTCTTATAAAATGTGGGTCATCTTGATCTGGATAAATCGGCAACCGAAGATGTTCTTCCAAAAGACGGCTTATCCGTTCCTTGTTCAGATGTTCGGTCAATCGAACCGTCAACGTCTTTCCTCCCACCGAGGCTTTTAACTGCTCAGATGTCCCTTCTGCAATCATCGTTCCTTTATCGATCACCGCGATCCGGTCTGCTAATTGATCGGCTTCTTCGAGATATTGGGTCGTTAATAGCACAGTGGTGCCTGATTTCAAAAGCGTACGGACGACTTCCCATACTTGTTGCCGACTTTGCGGGTCGAGACCCGTGGTAGGCTCATCCAGAAAAATAAGCTCCGGCTGTGTGAGGACGCTAGCGGCGATATCTAATCGTCGCCGCATCCCGCCAGAATAGTTTTCTACCGTACGATCCATGGCATCTGCAAGCCCAAAGGTATGAAGCAGCTCGCTTGCTTTTGTACGGGCCTCCCTCGCAGAGTAGCCAAACAATCTGCCAATCAGGATCAAGTTCTGCAATCCGGTTAATCCTTCATCCAGGGCAGCAAACTGTCCCGTCAGGCTTATTTTCTTGCGCACAGCCTGCGCGTTTTTCACGGTATCGCAGCCAGCTATCAACGCTGTTCCTCCATCTGGCGCAAGGAGCGTGGAAAGTATATGGATGGTTGTCGTTTTTCCAGCGCCATTCGGGCCGAGCAAAGCGAACAGCTCCCCTTTTTTTACATGCAGGTCAATTCCTTTGACCACCTCATGATCCCCAAACGATTTCGTGAGCTTCGTAACTTCAATGGCGTATGACATGGCGGCCACTCCTTATCCAAAATAGCTTTTATGTTCGGATGCCCATTCGGCAAACGTTCTTGCAGGCTTTCCCGTCACTTGCTCCACCGTGGACAAGACTGTGTAGCCCACTTCAGGTGGATTTTTGCCCATGGCTACGAAAAAGTCGATATCTCCCTCTTCGTACCCCTGATCTCTCCAATTCTGTCGCGCCTGCTCCTCCGTAAGCTCTTCAAACCGAATTTCTCTCTCTGATATTTTCGAAATTATCTGAACTGACTCAATGCGCGTAATCGCCTCTGGACCCGTAAGATAATAACTTTGCCCATGGTGTCCCGGTTCAAGCAATGCCACCACAGAAACACTCGCGATATCTGCTTCGTGTACTTTCGCGCTCAAAGCATTGCCAAAAGGCTCCCGCACGACTCCCTCCAAACGAATCGATTCCTGCCAATCGATAATCGCATTGGACATGAATTCCACAGGCTTTAGGAGAGTCCATTCCATCCCACTGTTTGCCAGTGCTTCTTCCACAGGTCCTTCCGTGTCGCTCACCAATACGGATACGCGCTTCACACCAGCTCTTTCCGCCATTTCGACTACCTTCGGATCGGTTTGAAAGGTGTAGCTAGAAGCAATTAAGTGCAGAGCCGTTACACCTTGCAGCGCCGCTTCCAAGCTCTCCGGTATAGCTAGGTCCCCTGCCACAACCTCTACTCCCGCTGGCTGGTCGGCTTTTTCCGGATTACGCGAAATGGCACGCACCTTGACTCCTTTTTTTAAAAGCTGATCCACCACATGTCTCCCTACCGTACCTGTTGCACCCGTTACTAAAATCGTCATGTTGTACATCCTCCTCAAATTATTGGTAGCGTTGCTGAATCTCTTTGATTTCTTTCAATACGTCTTCCTTTAAGTCGTCAGGGGAAATAATCTCCACCTTTGCTCCATAACTTAATACGACTGAAATCGCGTAGTCTCGTTTATAAAAAACTTTGTGCAAATCGATATGCGTACCGTGATGCGTACATTCTCCCGGGAATTGCTCCAACACACGCAGCCCAACGGACGGATCAAAACGGAGATGCGCTAGTGTCCCTTCAAAGTCTCGCGTTTCTTCTTCATCCTGGCTTGTCTGGTCTTTTCTTGGGTGAAAAATGACTTCTGTCACCTCAAGCGCGGTAATCCTGGAAAGGCGAAAGATTCGATTCGCCTGACGCGATAAGCAATACGCCTGAAGATACCACGCTCCACGCTCCCAAAATAGACGGAGCGGCTCTACTCGTCTCTCTGAGACCGTACCTGATGCACTCATATAAGAGAAAGTCGTGACCCGATTTTGCTGGATCGCCTCTGAAAGCGGGTGAATGGCGGCCTTTTCATCTTCTACCGTACTCAGGTTAAAAATGATCGATTCGTTATTTCCCCCATTCAGTAGAGCAGGCTGCAGGCTGCCCACCTTCTGAACAAGTGTCGTATATTTTCCTCCGATAGCTCCTTCCGTACTTTTTAAAAGATTGTATATGACCGAAAAGTCTTTCACAGAGAAGTGCTGCTTCGTTAGGAAGAAACCTTCCATCAGCTCGAATCCACCATCTGCTCCCGTAAATGAAACGACGGGAATGCCAGCTTGATTAATTAACTCAACATCACGATAAATCGTTCGAACAGAGACCTCAAATCTGGCTGCAAGCTCTGTTGCTGTCACCCGTTTTTTCGTCATCAACTCTATCGTGATGGCAAGTAATCGATCCAGCTTCATCTGTTTACACTCCTCATATTCATCACCTATTCGGTAACTGTCATCATCATAGTGCACGAATCCTGACATCATGTGTGTCAGGATAAAAAAAACTCACCCTCATATTTTACAGGAGGGTGAGTCCTTTTTCGAAATCGTTACTTAATGGATGCTTCTTCAATTTCTTTATACGCCCAATGACCAGGTACGACGTCCGGCCATCTTTGCGGGCCAGCCTGGTTCTCTGGCACGCGATTCAGCACGCGATTGAGAATCGTTACAGCTTCGGCACGAGTCAACGCTTTCTCCGGCTGGAAGGTGCCGTCAGGATAACCTGTCATGTAGCCTTTTGCAACAACCGCTGCAATGATTGGAGATGACCAGTGATCTCCCCTTACATCAAAAAAGGCAGTGCCCCCTCCCGCACCTTGCAAGGCCTTGTACTTGTAGATGACCGCGGCTATTTCCGCTCGGGTAATGTTGGCCGATGGGCGGAATGTCCCATCTGGGTAACCGCTCATCATACCCGCTGCACTTGCTTGATGAATCGGATTTACTGCCCAGTAGTTGTCGGCTACATCGAAGAACCTTCCTTTATTCACAGAAGACTGGCTCACCATTTCAGCGTTCAGTAAAATGGCAGCCATCTCCGCACGTGTCACCGTGCGATCCGGTTGAAACGTTCCGTCAGGATAGCCATTGATATAGCCACGTTGGCTCTTACTTTTCTTATTGGTTGCAGGACGTTCTTCTTTCTTATCTGTAGAGCTGCCTCCAGTGAAAAAGCTGTTAGTCGGTGTGGTATAGGAATCTTTTTTACGGTCTTTGTCCCGATCCCGGTCTCTGTCCCGATCATCGTCATCCTCTAGATCTCTCCATGCTTTCTTCAAATCGTACAGAGCGTCGTCTACCTCCGACTGTCTGGCATGTGGATCGTTGATGACATCCCATGCATGTTCGAGTGCATCTTCTAAGTCACGCCAGCTTGATCTGGTGTAGTCGTCTTCATCTAAGTCTTTGTCCTCGATCTCTTCCACTTTGGCTCTCAATTCTCTTTTATAGACCGCGTCATCTTGTCTCTTCAAATCTTGTCTCGCTTTGATCAGTTTCTCAAGGGCAACATCTACGACAATCTGGCTCGCATGCGGATCATCCAGCACAAAGTAAGCATTCCCTAGTCGAGTCTGCAGCTCTTTCCAACTGGCCCTCGTGTAATCTTTTTCTTGCAGCTTTTCCACTGCAATTTCCTCTACTTTTGTTTGCAGTTTACTCTTGTCGACTGTACCTTCCTGCTTCTTCAGCCCTTCTCTTGCTATGACTAACACGGACAAGGCACCATCGATTTCTGCTTGGGTGACGTTTGGCTTAGTCAGTACGGCTTTTGCAGCATCCAAAGCATACACAAGCTTGCTCCAACTGTCGGGCGTATATTTTTCCTGGATTAAATTCTCGGCGTTAATGTCATTGACTTTTCCTTGTAAGTGACGAAGATCTACAGTGGATTCTACCGCGGCAGGTGTTTCCTCTTCACTTGCTGCTTGGCTTACAGGCACGAATATGGATGCTTGGAAGATCAAGCAAAAGAGGCTAAAGAAAACAAGACTCATTACGGCTCTTGGAAAACGTCCCAATTCCCATCCTCCGTTCTTTACGATGACCCATCTGATCATCTTTTTCCAATCATTAACATCATATGATGGAAACCGATAAGAGGATTCATATTTTTAGAAGCCAAGAAAAACAAAAAACCAAGTAGCCAATAGAGCAGCTGCTTGGTTTTTATTTTCTGGTGCTAAGCAGAAATAGGTTTTTCTGGGCGTTGCTTTGTCTTACCGGAGAGCGAAAAATTCGTCCACATACGCAAAAGTCGTTCCACTGGACCATAACGGAACCGTTTGAGATACAGCGGGCTTAAGAAAAGCTGTCCCACATAAATCACGATCGCTAATCCGCAACCAGCCAATACCCCGATTTTTCCGAACCATCCGAGTCCATAGCCATAGAAGATCGTCGTACACATGACGGTTTGCAAAAGGTAATTCGTTAAGGAGAGTTTCCCCACGGCCTGAAACCTTGGCAGCCAAGTTGATTCCGTGCTTCTGGAAAAGAACCAAACAAAGGCGAAAATGTAACCGATGGCAAGTATGGTTCCCCCCGATATCTCACCGACACCACTCCACCAAGTTCCCGGCAGATACACATGTAACGCTTTTAACAAAAGTCCCACTGGCAAGAAGATCAGAATGTTTCGGAGATACGAGGTTCGTTCTTCCTCTGGCTTCTCGAACCACCTGCGCTTCGCAGCATACATCCCAAAAAGAAACATGGGTGCGCTCATAAGCGGCGCCATTAACAATAAAACAAACATCACGTATTCTGGCAAACCAAGCGGATCTTCACTGCTTCTGTGATGCACGATCTCGTCGTATGTTCCCGTGCCATACACGGTCATGGTTTTGACCACATAAGCTTCCATACGGGCTGGATCGGTAATACTCGCAGGATCATTCGGATCTTCTGGAGCAAGCCCCATTAAGCTGATGAGGCAGAGTAAGACAATCCCCCAAATGAGCAGTGTTTTCGGTTTTCGGTTTATGAACAGCAACAGAAAAAAGCCCATCAGACCATAAAACCCTAAGATATCCCCTTCCCACAGGAAGTACGAATGAAGGAAACCAAGTCCGATCAGCATCAAAAACCTGCGGGCAAGGTAACGTTTTTGCCTCAAGCCTTTTGCAGCCAAGCTTTGCTGCATCTTGATCATGCCGAAACCAAACATGAAGGTAAAAATCGGCATAAAGCTGCCTTCCACAAATATTTTCACAAGCTTATAAGCAGTCATTTCATAATCGGGGAGGGCGTATAAATCCATTTCTTGGCTTCCCCAAATCCCATACTGGAAAATCAGCATATTTGCCATCAAAATCCCTACTAAACTAAATCCCCGCAAGCCATCGATGATGCGAACGCGGTTCTGCTTTAGCTCCATGACAATCACCTCAAGCCTGATTGTAACGAGCTAAGCTTAATGGCTTCTAAAGAGCACCTTATCGTTTCCTTAATTTTACATCCATCATTACTTGTTACATTAACAACCGATATTGATCTCGTCTGCACCCGATATTGATTTCTCTATTCTATGATATGGCTATCTTGTAAGAAGGAGTTATTGCGCATGAAAATGGTACAACGATGGGTAAGTATTTTTCTGTCAGCGGCGATACTATCGACCCTCGTCGCCTGTGGTGCGGCCGACGACAAGGGGCAGACTCAGCTCGCTACGACGCAGGTGCCTGCAGGCAGCGTCCAGGAATTGTTCGGCAGCAGCTTGTTCGTAGGTGATTCCATTATCGGAGGACTTACGAACGATGACCTGCTGCCTGAAGCGAACGTTATGGGGGGATTGGGCGCAACGGTCCAATCTACGCTGGACAACGTCGAAGAGATCACGAGCCGCAAGCCATCGCATGTGTTCCTGTCAATGGGGCAGAACGATCTCGGGGAACCGCTAGAGGAAGCGAAGAAGACGTTCATACAGAAATACACTCGGCTGGTCGATCGTGTAAGAGAACTCCTGCCGGCGGCCCACGTCTACATGCTGTCGATTACGCCGGTAGATGCCGCATCACCGTTCGGTGCGTCCATGAACCCGCAGATTGAAACATTCAACGCAGCCCTGCAAAAGATGGCGAAGGAGAAGTATATAGACTACATTGACCTTGCCCCCATTTTCCGGCAGCACAACATTCAATACGATGAAGACGGCTCTCATTTCACGAACGCATTCTACCCAATCCTGTTGGGCTATTTGAAGGAGCGAACGGATCTGGCCAATCAGTCGCGCGGTCCGGCGGTCACCGATACGAACGAAGCCTACAAAGCAGCGTTCAGGCACAGTGTTTTCCTGGGGGATTCCATCTTGGGGGCGTTGTCCTATCTGAACAAAGTGGATACGGCGAATGTCATCGCCCCGAGCGGCGCGACGCTCTCTCTCGCCCTCATGAATGTCGAGAAACTCGCCAGCCGGGCACCGGAACATGTATTCATTCTGCTGGGCAGCAATGACATTCGATTGTCGGACAAGCAGGAATTCGTCGAGCGCTATCGGCAGCTGATCGGCAGCATCCGGAACAAGCTGCCAAAGGCCACGCTCCACATCCTGTCGATCCCGCCAGTCGCCGAGGAAACCCTGAAGCAAGTGCCGCTGTATGCGAACATTACGGACTTCAACCAAGCACTTGAACAAGTGGCCGATGAAGTCAAAGTCGATTACGTGGACTTGTCACCGCTCTTCGCCGCTAACAAAATCCAATACGCAGACAACGGCGTTCACTTCAAACCCCATTTCTATCCACTGCTCCTGGACTACTTGAAGGGAATTGTAAAGTAGGGAAATGGTCGTTTAGTTGGCAAGCGTCAAACAGCCCCCACCTTTTAACTAGGGTAGGGGCTGTGTATTTTAGCATTTTACAAAGTGGTTCCTGTATCCTTCCGTATTGATTTCCAACGCATTTAGTTGTCCACCAGAATAGCCACACCCGCCATCTATTCCTATTTTATCACCTTCTGTTGAATACCAAATTTGATTGGGTTCTGGATTCGATTTTATTCTAGAAGTTGGGGTATGTCCAAATATCACAACTTTGTCAATGCCTGTTGGACTTTCGATAAAATCCTCACCTATCCAGACAAAATCAGAAGGCGTTGTTTCTCGCCAATTCCTTGGACGAACTCCTGCGTGTACAAAAATATGTCCTTCATCTTCAAAGTAATAAGGTAAATGATTTATAAAATCAATTTCTTCTTTGCGCTCTACTTTGAGTGTTCTTTTAACAAGCTCTATATCGTTAAAAACTGAATCATCAACACCTTGAAGAAAACTTTCTATTGCGTTCATACCACCCATTTTATGTAGAAAAAATAAATCAAAGGAAGGATTCCGAGAGTCTAAAAATTCAATCAAAGAATATTCGTGATTACCCATTAACGCAATTGCATCTTCCTCCTCCACCATTCTTTTTATCTCTGAAACAACTTTTAGAGATTCAGGTCCTCGACTTATATAATCTCCAATAAAAATAACTTGGTCCTGTATAGGCTTATAATTTATTTTTTCCAGTAGCTGCTTAAGTATATGAAAATATCCATGGATATCACCAATTATAAGTTTCCGTTTCATAGTTACCACCTTCCTGCTTACTCTTATTATCTCAGATTCATAAAAAAGGAAAACAACTACACGGACTAGCAAAAGGTTTGCCTCGACGCCATCTGAATCAGATTCTTTTTCCGAAAACTAGCAACAATTTTGTCGATCAAACGTACAACTCTTATAAGATACATAATTTAACAATGTAATCGAGGTGTTAACAAGCATGGAAGCATCAATCTCAATGGTCACCTACCGCCCTGAGCTGGCCGCAGCGGTCGCAGATATGTGGAATGCCAGCCGAGATAGCTGGGGAGGCGGAAATTCGATTACGACAGCCGAACAAATCAGACAAGAAGAAGCAGCTTCTGACGCTATCACTGTCTATCTCGCAATGGAAGGTGAAACGGTCGTTGGTTATTGCAGCCTGGCCGAATATCGGGAAGATACCGGTGCCCTCTACATCCCGTTGCTCAATGTACGTCCCGACTATCACGGAAAAAAAGTCGGCCGGATGCTGCTTTCATGTGCACTGGAGAAAACGATTGAGCTCGGCTGGCCGCGACTTGATCTGTATACGTGGGCAGGAAATACGAAGGCTGTTCCGTTGTATAAGAAGTTCGGGTTTTTCTGGGAAGACCGGGACGACGCCACCCATCTGATGAACATGATTCCTTCTGTGCTCCGTACCGAAGCGATCGCCCACTATTTTGAGGAGCTTGACTGGTATCAGGACTCTACACGGGAGATCGTCGTTGAGCCGGATGGACGCAAGGAAAACGGCTTTGATTACTTCACATACTCCTGGGCAAAAGCAGAAAAGAGCTTGCGCGTGGAGTTTGAGCGGCGGGGTCGAGGCATGCGCCTCATCGAAACGGAAGATTATCTCGTGTCTGCCGAAGTGGAAAAGCTGGAGCTGGTCTTTGGACGGGAATATCAAATTCACTACCGGATCGTCAACAAATCAGGCAAGCCGTTACAGATTTCGTTAAACGGGCAACCGAGCGACACGATCCGCTTTGATTATCAGCACGAGCTAGCTGTGACAGGTGAAACGACGCTGTCAGCAAACTTTTTTGTCGATCCAATCACAGAAGAGCAAAGCATCTGGCGCACGCATCCGCGTGTTTGTACCCACCTATCGATCAACGGCAAGGCAGCTCTGTTTGAGGTAGGAATCCTTCCCAAGTTTCCTGCTAGCCTTTCCTTGCATGTACCTGGCCTCTCCTATCCGGGACAAACAAAGCTATTTTATTTGGACGTGGAAAACAACTTTGCGGAAGAAGCCGAATTTTCATTCGAGTTGCCCGCTTGCCCATTTTTCAACTTACAAGAGCACCATCACATACTGAAACTGTCTGGCAAAGAGCGCATTTCGCTTCCGCTTAACGCTGCCCTGTATGAACATGGCTTTTACGAAGCCAACGTACAGGTGGAGGCAAAGCTCGCAGATGGCAGATCGGTTTCTTTTGCCAAAAACATCGGAGCTGCCTTTACAGGGCTTGGTGCGATGGTGTCGGGAGAAACAGAACAGGCTTGGCAAGTTCACCATGGACGCCATTCGCTCTACTTGAACAAAGAAGATAATGAGATGACCGTTGTTGGCGGGACAGGCGGGGAGCCAACCAACCTCCTCTATCCCAAGCTCGGCAAACCGTTTTCCAGCGAGTTCTCGAAGAAACGTGCCGAGAAAGTTGAGTTTATCGCAGAAAAGGGAGCAATCGGCATCCGTGCAGCGTATCGCTCCGGGGCATACCCGCAAATTGCACTGATTAGCAAAACGCTCCTGTTCGGAGATGGCACCGTAGAACACGGATTGGAGATAGAAAACCACTCTGCTGACAAGCTGGCTGCTGAGCTCTGGCTTAACCAAGGCTTTAGTCACAGTTTTTATCGCCCCATTGTGCCGTATCAAGGCCGTTATGTTGAGACACCATCCTCCTATGGCAGCGATATGGATTATTGGGATGCTGAGTTCGTCAGTGAAAACTGGCTGTTTACACAGGATGAAACGACCCCATGGGGAATGTGCTGGCCTCCTGAATACCGTTTTGACATTCAAGGCTGGTACGTCACACTTGAAACCAATCTCGGTATGCTTACTCCACATGAAAAAAAATCGTTCGGCCCCTTCCACTTCTCGCATGGGGGCTATGCTGACTGGAAAGAGTTCCGTGCCTTTGCCCGTAAAGAACCTATGCCAGCAGACCTGATCTTGACCTCTCACCTGGAATTGAGTGCCAATGAGCAAAATCCGTTTGTCACAAGCAAGGACCTAGATGTACAGGTGAAAGAGTACAAGCAGCAGTACTTGGACGGAGAACTGATGGCATCCCTTTTGAGCGAGTCAGCTTCCGGACAAACGCAGAACTTTACAGAAGATGAGGAAGAGACGGAATCTGGCTTCTCCTTCAAGACGCCAGAAAAACCATATGACCTCGTGCAAGTAGAGGGACGTTTTGCCACGCATGTGTCGCATTTGCAGAGCGCGATTTTCCCAATTGGGCAAGGCAAGGTCATACAGGAGCAAACAGTGGAAGAGGGACAGCAGGTCTATATCGCCGACAATGGACGATTGCGGATCAAAGCTGCTCCAGATTTTGCTCCGACGCTCTACTCGCTTACAAGCAATGGGCAGGAGTGGCTGGACAGCGCCTTCCCTGAACGGAAGCCGAAATCTTGGTGGAATCCGTGGACAGGTGGAATCGGCAACTATATGGAGGAGTTAAGCGCGTTTTCACTGGTTAAAGAAGAGCGTACTGCTTCCTTTGTCGAGCTAATCGACAACAAGCAAAATGCGTGGCAGGGAATCAAGGTGAGCTATCATGTGAAAAAGCAGGAGAAGTATCGCGGGTTGACTTGCCACCAGTATTACTTGCTGCTGCCAGGAGTACCTGTCCTCTGTCATACCGTAGAGATCGAGCAGAATACTGGAACCTACTTTGCTGGCAAGGAATTAGCCACTGACATCTTTTTGCAGCCAGGAACCGAAGACGAGGCGCTATGGTTGAAAACCGTCGGTACGAATGGCGAGGAGCTCAACTACAAGCTGGCACAAGGTGAATTGGATGTCCTTGAAGTATCCGATTATGTCTTCGGGCGAGAAAACAGCAAGGATCAGATGCATATCGTTACTGACCTCGATACTGCGGACCTCCAAGTATACGCAAACAAAGAAGTGGCCGTAGCTTCTGTCATACGCGAACTGAATCTGCCAAACAACAGCACTACCTTTACTCCGCCTGTCTTTTTCCTGTTTGCCGAGAACACGCTTCCTTCCAATGCCTTATCTGACTTACGGGCGATACGCTTTGCCAAATAAAGGGGGGCTTCACAATGAAAATCATTGATGCGCACATGCATTTATCCCATATCGAGGAATTCAAGCGGACGGCGGCAGAAAAGTCGTTTGTCGATTACTCCGTCGCTGGTCTCTTGCAAGAATATGCCGAGAATGGCGTGGTCCTTGGGATAGGCATGGGCTTGACAGAGACTCAGCCAGACGGCTTTCCCGATGTGGAAGCTGTCACTCCCATGGGACTTGACCTGACAGACGAGTTGCCGCCACCGTTCGTCTATTGCCTGGGAATCAACCCGTTCAAGCTGGATGAAGAGGCAGTGGCACGCTTGGAAGCTGACCTGCAAAAGCCCAACGTAGTCGGGTTGAAAATCTATCTGGGCTACTATCCCTTCTACGCCTACGATAGCGTCTACGATCCCGTCTATGCGCTCGCAGCCAAATACCAGGTGCCTGTCGTCTTTCACACCGGCGATACGTACTCCGAGCGCGGGCTATTAAAATACTCTCACCCTCTCACACTGGACGAGGTGGCGGTAAAGCATCGAGACGTCAATTTCATGATGGCCCATTTTGGAGATCCGTGGGTACTCGATGGGGCAGAAGTCGTTTATAAAAACCGCAATATGTTTGCAGATCTCTCCGGCTTAATGGTCGGTGACGCAGCCAATTGCAAGCGACTCGCGGACTCCCCGCTCTTCTTCTCCCATCTGCGCCACGCGATCACCTATTGTGATCATTACGACAAGTTTTTGTTCGGAACGGACTGGCCGTTGGCACCAGTGAAGCCGTATATCCAGTTTGTACAGGAGCTGATCCCAGCGGAGTATCACGAGGATGTGTTTTACAAGACAGCATTGAAGGTGTTTCCCAAAATCAAGCCGTTGGTTGAGTAAACGATACAAATCCCATGTCTCTTCCTCTCGAAGAAACATGGGATTTTTCTTGTCTGTGCCCCCCTTTACAGGAGTCCCCTCTCATTTGTTCAATAAAACTTCTTCTATTTACGACAAAAAACGACAGTTTCCGTATTATGATAGTATATGCGAGTTTGCTTATACATCGTCAGTATCGGACAACCATGACCCAAAGCTTTCGCTAGTACAGATAGAGCAAGACTAGGTTTCTACTATAATGGGGGAGGACATGTTTCCTTGAAGAAAAAAATCGCTTGGGTTACAGACAGTACCGCACTCATCCCTGATCACATCATGGAAGAGCATGACATCTACGTCGTTCCACTGGAGATAATCTTTGAAGATGGCACTTTTGAAGACGGCATTGATTTAGCGCCTGAACAGCTTTATCAAAAAATTGTGCAGGCCAGTTATGCTCCCAAAACGTCGCAGCCTTCCTTAGGAAAATTTGTGACACTCTACGAACGATTAAAGGAAGAGTATGAATGCGCGATTGCTGTCCACCTCTCCTCTGATCTGAGTGGGACCTACAATTCAAGTGCAACAGCCGCCAAGATGGTAGACTTCCCTGTCGAGCCGGTAGATTCCAAGCTGATGTCGTACCCGATTACCTCGATTATCTTAACCGGAATCGAGCAAGCCAAAGAAGGAACAGGCTATCAGGAGATTGCGGCCTCCTTGCGCGAGGAATACAAAAAGTATGAGAACTATATTCTGGTTGGCAGTCTCGACCAGTTTTACAAGGGCGGCCGAATGACCGGTTTGCAATATTTCATCGGCAATCTGCTTCAGATCAAGCCGATTTTCCAAATTAAAGATGGGCTGTTTGAAGTATATGAAAAGGTTCGTACTGAAGGGAAAGCGGTCAAGCGCATGCTGGAACAGCTGGAGAAAGCCAAGCAGAATTACTCCGTGAAGCACGTGCAGATTTTGCATGGCAACGTCTTGGACAAAGCGCTGGAACTGAAAGAGAAAATTCAGAGTAAGTACGCCGATGTCGAGGTGTTGGTTGGACCCATCAGTTCCACGATTGGGGCACATGCTGGGATGGGGACGCTGGCGTTGGCTTGGCGGAATGAGTAGGAGTTAAATGGGGCAGTCTCACCTGCCGATTTTTTCGGCAAAGAGCTGCCCCCTTTGTCTTTCATTTTGGGACTATTTCATCATGTTCCAACCTTGATCACGACATTCCCCTTCTTCCGCCCTGTCTCCACATACCTATGTGCCTCCGGTACTTGTTCCAACGAATAACGTCTATCAATAACCGCTTTTATCTGCCCCGCCTCCATCAGCTCTTTAAGAAAATCCAAATCCTCCGTTCGCACCTTTGCAATCCCTTGCCCATCCACTGTCAGGAATAACCCGTTCGGCGCCAGTGCTTTTATGCACTGGGACTTCGTTACTTTCCCAACCGCATCAAATACAATGTCATACCGCTCTTCTTTTTTCGTAAAATCCTCTTTCGTGTAATCGATGACGTTATCGGCTCCCAACGATTTCACCAAATCTAAATTGGCAGAGCTACATACCGCTGTTACCTCAGCGCCAAAATACTTGGCAAGCTGTACCGCGGATGTCCCTACCGATCCAGAAGCACCGTAGATCAGCACTTTCTGTCCCTTTTGGAGCTTTCCTTTTCGAAAAAAATGCAAGGCGGTCGTTCCCCCAAAAGGAATCACGGCAGCTTCTTCGTGTGTTACATTTGTCGGTTTTAACTCCACGATTGCGTTTTCATGCAGACAGATGTACTCTGCATGCGCACCGCATCGCATCCCACTTAATGCATAGACTTGGTCGCCTGTTTTAAATCGCTTTACATGTTTTCCGATCGCTTCGACTTCCCCAGATAGCTCTACACCGAGAATAGGATTTCTCGGTTTGGTGAGACCGAGCACGAGGCACATGGGAATCCAGAGCAAGAACGGACTTTTGAAGGCTCGTATTCTGCAGTCTCCAGATGTAACTGTTGTTGCATGAATTTTTATCAGGATTTCATTCTCCTTGAGAATAGGCTTCTCTATTTCTCTTAGCTCCAAAACATCTGGTGATCCGTATTTCGTGCATACCACTGCTCTCATTGACATCCTCCTATCCACTTTGCCATGAGTATAGCGGGAGCACGGTATTGGTATACAGATACTTAAGTATTGTTTTGGAATTTACAACAAGCCCAGCTGGCGAGCCCGTGCGACTGCTTCCGTACGCCGCTGTACCTGAAGCTTGTCAAAGATATTCCGGTTGTGCCCTTTCACCGTGCTAAGAGCGAGGAACAGCTGCTGGGCAATGTCACGATTCGATAATCCTTTTTCGATGAGCTGCAAAATTTCAAGTTCTCGCTCACTAAGTGGCTCGATCAGGGAATCAGCATGGTCCTCTGTCCATTCCGCAAGCAGCTTTTCTATATAGCTTGGCATCGTTCCATGAACTACCCCATCACACAATAACCTTTTCATCGGGATACCTTCGTCGACAAAAGTACGAATGAAGCCCCCCGGCTCTGCCATCACCAATGCGTCTTTCACCATTTGCGCAGCTTTTGCTTGTTCACCATGCGCATGCAATACAACCGCTAACAAAAGCATGGTCTTGAGTCGTTCATCTTCTAATTGTTTTGCCTCCGCCTGCTCGAGTAATGGTTCGAGCACCGCAAGTGCTGCGAACGTCTCTCCCTGAGTCAGAAGTACACGGGCTTGGAGAATGGGAAGGTCGTGCTTTTGTGCTAACCGGGCTGCCGCTGGCAGGTTGTCCTGCTGAAGTAATATAAGGACTTGTGCTTCGGCAATAGGGGGCATCTGCATGACAAAGCAATGCTTGCGAGCCACATACTCAGCATTTGCAATCATGGCAGCCGCTCCACTAACGTCTCCTTGTGCTAGCTTCAGTCTTGCCAGAAACACCTGCGTTGCCACGATTCTGTCCGTTTGTTCCAGTTGACGTGCTAATTGAATAGACTGTTGACCATGATGCTCGGCTGTATGCAAGTCGTTCCATTCATAAAAAATCCGGGCCAAGCCCAGATGAGCTTCACAAGCAGCTGGTAAGGGAGGGGAACCAGCCAATTTTCGTACATGCTGATAAGTCTCAGCCGCCATATGGAGCTGATTATCTGCCTCCTGTAGCTTCGCTAGTCCAAGCGTAGCCATCATGGTGATCACGAAATGGCCAATCTTCTCACTGTTCGATAATGCCTCATGGTAAGCCTTGCTGGCTGCGGAACGATTCCCTTGAAGGTGATAGGCATACCCCAGCGACCATGTAGTGGCTGTGCGGACAGGCAAGTTGTCAGGGTTCAAGTAATCCAACGCTCGCTTAGCCTCGACCATGATGTCGTCTAATTGGTGCTTGCTCACAGCCAATGTAGCGCGTATGGCAGCGATATGCCCAAGAGTATCTCTGGACTTGGCATCTGGCTCCAAACCTTGCATTGCTTTTTCGGCCGCTAGCAGTTTCGGTTCAACGCCAGTCATTTGACCAGTCATCAGTAAGGCTGAGGCGTACATCACCCACATCGCTGGCCTTGCATCCATCTCCTCGTGTGGTAACGACTCCAGCCAGTCCAGTACAGGGACTACCCCTCCACGAAAGAGCAGCGGCATCCTCTCTCCTTCCACCAGTCGCGCAGCTCGTGATGTATTATTGGCGGCCACTGCATGGTGAAAAGCTTCCATCTCCAGACCATTGTCTTCATACCAAATGCTTGCGCGGGTATGTAATTCTGCGACGATTCGCTCGCCCTCTCCTGTTGTCGATGAAAAATGCTGACGGAGCCTCTGCCGCAGTAAATCAGCAAAAAGATGGTGATAGCGGTACCAACGCCGCTCGCTGTCCAGCGGGACGATAAACAGATTGGCGCGTTCGAGGAATTCTAACGTTTCCTGGCCTGAACCTGAACAGATATCACTTTGGCCAAAAACGGCGTCACAAAGAGGACCGGACAATCGGTCGAGGATGGATGTATGCAGCAAGAATGCTTGAATGCTTGCAGATTGCTGGGTAAGCACTTCTTCTATTAGATAATCGAGGATAAAATGGTGACTGCCGGAAAAAGATTGAAGGAAGGTTGCGACATCTATTTGTTCTTTCATGGAAAGAGCCGCTAACTGTAAACCTGCAATCCAGCCTTCTGTACGGGCTTCGAGCAGGGCGATGTTTTCCGATGATAGCTCTATCCCCATCACCTTCCCCAGAAATTCAGTTGCTTCCGAATAGGTAAAGCGCAAATCGGATGCGCGTACTTCATTCAATTGGTTCCGCACACGTAACCGAGCGATAGGCAGACGTGGTTCCTCGCGGGTCGCAATTACCAAATGCATCTGTGGGGGCATCCGTTCAAGCAGGAGAGAGATGGCATCATGGAGTGGCCCCGTTTTCAAAACGTGGTAATCATCGAAGACAAGAACAAAAGGGTTAGGTATTGTAATTATTTCATGAAGCAGAGTCGTCATCATTAATTCGATTGGTAAGGGTTGAGGAGAATGGAGCAAAGGAACTATGCCCGATTCAATATTCGGGTCAATATTCGGGTCAATATTTCGCAGAGCTGTGTAGAGGTATGTAAGAAAACACGCAGGGTCATTATCCCCATCATCCATGGAAATCCAGGCGAAGGGTCGATCACCGCCGGCGAGCCATTCACTGACAAGCGTCGTTTTACCGGAGCCTGCTGGTGCTGAAATGACCGTCAGTTTACGGGTTAGGCCCTCGTTTAACTGCTCGATCAATCGCGGACGGCTAACGATCTTCAACCGTGGCGGAGGCATATACAATTTGGTGGTTACAATTAGAATCGTCATAAAGAAATTATAAGGATCGCCGTCTCTGAGCGTCAACTCTGCCGACTTTTTGATTTACTCGGTATTGGCGCCGCCTCCTTTATTATCTCCCAATCGTGCTGGCACAAAAAAACACGCCGAGCTGGCGTGTTTTCGTTTTGGTGGCAAGGATGCTATTTCGTTATACGTTTTCCAATAGCCTCCACGAGCTCCCTCGTTGTCTTGGGAAGATTGGATTTCAGAATGGAATTGATCATGGGGCCCTTCACACCATGGGCAGTGATATCCAGACACCCCGTCATTTTCGTCCGCGCCTCACCTATTGCCCTCGCTTTAAAGTAACCCTCTCCGGTAAAATTCCCACTGATCCCTGTCAGGTTAAACCTCACCTCAGTTGGCGGAGTCCATTCGGTGATATCCACTTGCAGGCTGATCGTTTTCTTCATGATGCCGATATCGCCTGTAAACGTCCAAGCGACACGTCGTTCATTGATTACCTCGTGGCTGATGTAGCCAGGTACCAGTGGAACCCAATTCTCCACTATACTCACAAACTGCCATACCGCCCCGATGGGCAGGTTCAGCTCCACATCATGTATTCCTTGAGGCATGATTTGCTCATTCCTTCCCCCAGTGTTCTTTGGTATCTTGTTATGTTTATTGTTGGAACACGGGAGATATTTCAGGAATATGGCGAGTTAATCCCACC
Source organism: Brevibacillus sp. BC25 (assembly GCF_000282075.1). Taxonomy (NCBI): domain Bacteria; kingdom Bacillati; phylum Bacillota; class Bacilli; order Caryophanales; family Paenibacillaceae; genus Brevibacillus; species Brevibacillus sp. BC25. The sequence goes on along the minus strand of NZ_AKIX01000057.1, from coordinate 12,863 downwards.
AAAAATACCACACATCCTGTTTCATTAAATAATCGACGTAATGCCCTAATGATGGAAACTCATCCAAAACGTACTGACAAAAGATGAAATGTTCTTGTGCGAGCTTTAGGGCCTCCTGGTAGGTCTTCGGTCTTGAACCTGCTTGAAGAATCCAAGTATCCTCTGTCACAGCGAGAATCTTGATCCCATACGCCTCCTGCCAGTGCTTTACGATAACGGACTGATAAACGGGTAGTGGGCAGTCATTATAGCCGCCCATTGGGACCCACAACGGTGCTTCATAACCAGATGCTAACGGCAATTCCATAACAATCAAGGAATCATCTTCTAATCGATCCTGCACCCATTTTTCACTTATGAGAAAGGACTCCATCTCTGTTTCACTGAGTTGTTCATTGATTAGCTCATGACCTTCCCATATAAGGGAATATGCCTTATAGATTTCTTCAAAGTTCTTCCCATCCAAATTTTTCAACTCAGATGAAATGTCTGTATACAAAAGTCGAGATTTTACAATTTGCCGAAAAGCATCCTCCACAGATAAACGATGAACTTCCTCTAGTTGGTTATGTACATAATCAGAGAGTGCCCCCTCTTCGTCGACCGCTTCTTCTATCATCTCTAGTATATTATAGCTAGGCAGAACCAAGATGCTGTGCTTATCTACACTTGTAGCAGGTACCGAGAAATCTTCCGCAGCAACCACTTCTATGTCACATTCCTTTAGGTAATTCGACAACTCTTCTACCATCGTCACACCTCTTTTTTTGTTGTTTTGTTCAAATCATAGGATTACTCATCTATTTTACTTCAATTTCCATATACAGTGGAAATGAACAAAAAGCAAAAAGAAAAATGCTTGGCTTCCCAAGCATTTACGATTTGGTCAGAAACTGTTCCGTAAAGATTTTCAGCAAATATTCGAGTGTGATCGGATCACTGTACGTGGAAGCTTCCGTGTCAATCTCAATAATGCGATTTTGTTTGACAGCCGGAACGTTTTTCCATGTCGCGGATTGCAAAAAATCATTGGTACTACCATTTCTTCTGCTGAGGACGAGATAATCACCAGCATAGTCAGGAATCGCTTCCAACGATAGCTTATAGTACCCAGGACCGAGAACGTCCTTTTTTACTTTGTCCGACATGTTTAAGCCCATCGCTTGATAGAGGATTTCCGTACCACGCGCCCAGTTATTCCCGAAAACATAAAAATCTTTCGTGTCATACTCGAAGACAGATACCGTTGCGTTTTCACCGATTTTCGCTTTAATTTGTTCACCGGCTGTTTTTGCACGGCTCTTGAAATCATCCATCCACGTCTGGGCTTCCTTTTCCTTGTTCAACAGCTTGCCAATCTCCAACTGTTGAGACAAGTAATCCAGTTTGCCCCACGAAAATACGACAGTCGGCGCAATTTTGCTAAACTGATCAAGATTTTTCATTTCTGATCCCGCCACAATCAGGTCAGGTTTCAGGGCAAGGATTTTCTCCAAATCTGCATCCGATACGACTTCCACATCTTTTAATTTTTCTGTAAAAAGCGGATTTTGCTTCGTCCATTGATCGACTCCGACAAGTGTACCTTCCATCGATACAATATTCGGGGCATTTGTAAGTCCAATGATTCGTTTCGGTTGTGCAGGAACCTCGACAGGTCCTTTTTCCGATTGGTAAATCACTGTTGCCTCTTTCGTTTCGTTGCCTGCCGCTGGTGTCTCTGGCTGTGCAGGTTGAGCTTGTTGAGACCCACAAGCGCTAAGCAAGAGCATGAACATGAGAATGACAGGGATGACTGCTTTTTTCATGGTGAGCGATCTCCTTAACTCCTGATCCTATTTTTGTGATAGTGATTATCGATCTCAATTACTCACCTACTATATTCATTTCTCTTCTACTTGTCAATATTGGAAACGTCACGAGGTTTTGCCTTCGCTATTTTTGCGCAGCACATGAAAAAAGAGATAGTTCATCCCTTTTGCGTGAACGGAAGAAAACGCATCCGCATGAGTCCATAGCCATAGTCCATACCGATCCGCATGTTGTTCCACTGGTGCATGATCTCGAGCGTTTCTCTTTTGATCATCTGATTGTGGACGAGTGCTTTCATGAAACGCAGCTGATCTTCCATTGTACTTACGGTTTGCCCTCCCGCGTAAAAACTGCTGAAGCTGCGGTAGTTCTCTACGTTTATTTTTCTCCCCTCCAAATAGAGATTTGCTACAGGATGCTCGCTTTTGATGACGGGCTTGGAATACTGAGATAAATAAGAGTGATTCATTTGAAGGGGGTTAAAAATGTAGTCATGGAGAACTTCGTGGTAGGGTTTGGCAGTCACCTTTTCAATCACGAGCCCTAACAGATTGTACCCTGTATCTGTATAATCGACGCGTTTCCCGGGCTCAAAGCGCGGCTGTAAGTGCTTTTTCGACCATTGTATGGTTTCTTGCGCCGTCCAATAGCGTGAGGAATCCTCCAGAATCTCTTCTAGGAATCCTTTCCCCCGCTTCGGCTTTTCTTCAAAGAAATCTGGTAATCCAGAAGTATTGTTGAGTAGATGCTTGATCTGAATTTCGAATCTCTGTGGGTAAATAGTTGGCAATGGGGTCGTCAAACGTTGTGGATCAGAAGCAACTTTGGCCTTCAGGTTGCTCTCTATTTCCCTCTTTATCATTTCATTGCTCATTTGTCTCCCCCACTTCATTCACCTGCAAGGGCTTATGCACCCGCTACTGATAAGCTATGTGCATTCTCTTGCCAATTATGAACATAGGAAGCTTTCCAGCTTTAATGAAAGGAATAGGCCTGTGGCAATAGGGATAACTCCATGCTTTTTAAAAATCACATTCTGAACGAAATTGCTTTATCACGCAAAAAAACTGCACCCCATTGTGAAACACATCAACAGGAGGCGCAGTTTATAAGCTTGTTCCCTCTACATCGTGGAGACATTTTGCCTGATTTCATTCAGAACTTCTTCCCAATGAAGCTTCATTTGCTCCCTTGTGTTACTGTGATCCAAATTCTCTTGATGAAAACTAATTGTCGTTCGGTCAGGCTTGTCGGATATCAGCCGGATTTGCAATGTGGACGGCTTTTCCCAATCCTTCATCGACCACTTCAAACGAAACTGCTGGAACGGCTTTACAACACGAAATTGACCCGATATTCCTTCGCTGGAAGTAAAGGTCTCCCCCTCGCTAAAGGTAAGGCTCGATACATGTCCAAGCCATAATTTCACCCCTTCGGACGAGGTTAAAAACGCCCATGCCTGTTCTGGGGTAATGGGCATCGTCCTACGTACACCTACTTGGAAGCCTGTCGCTGCCGTTTGGCCAACAATTTTGCTAGATTCGGTATTTGGATTCTTCATCGGGACACCTCGCCAATCATGTTTGTTAGGACGAGCTTTTCACGAATACCATGTAAATTGTAAACAATCGCCCATAAAATGTCACTCTTAAACAGAAGACCAACTCGTCGATAGTGTCGCGATTGGGCGTTGATGGTTTGTTCTCCTATTGTTATTAGAGGAGAACAGCTGCATCCGAACGAATCCTAAGGAATACTCGCGATTGATTTGCCAAACGGACTTAAGGCTGGAGATACGCTCCAATTAAAAGGGAAATCGCTATTTATGATGAAAGAAGGAAAAGTCTCCCTGATTGAAGATTACAGTTAAGAAGAACGCAAAAGAAATACATCGCCCTCTTGATATCGACACAGGAATGACCCGAATTTGTTCACTTTCTTCATCAAAAAAAATGTTAGGATAGAGGCATCACTTCATAAAAAATGAGGAGAGTCACAAGTGCGGGTACATCCAATTTACTTTTTACGTCTTACAGGCCTATTTGATGGCCTTTCCTTATTAGTATTGATGGGCATCGCAATGCCCTTGAAATACGTGTGGGGCTTAGACAAAGCCGTAACCATCATAGGAAGTATTCACGGCGGGATATTTTGCTTGTATGCTCTGGCGATACTCTATGCGGCCATTCGCGTGAGATGGAGCTTGCTCTGGTCTCTTGCTGCGTTACTCGCCGCTTTTGTACCGTTTGGGAACTTCTTTCTGGATCGCAGACTGAAAACGGCACAGGATGTGTATCCTCTGAAGCCGTTTAATAATGCCCTGCTCGTATACGGCATCGTTTTTTTCTCGTTCTTTGATTTGTTCTCGCAACTGCCGGTCATGAGTACATTTGCTGCTTCCGTAGGTGCCAGTTCATTTGTTATAGGCTTTGTCATCGGTCTGTATTCGTTAGCCAATACCTTTGGCAATATTATCTCTGGCATACTGACAGATAAGGTTGGTCCATCCAAACCACTCTTGATCGGATTGGTTTTATCAAGCTGTGCCTTGCTGCTGTATCACATCGTCGATCAGCCGTTTCTATTGATTATCGTGCGACTCATTCACGGATTTGTTGCCGGTTTGATAGTTCCTGCTGCTTTTACTTTCTCTGCGAATAACACTACACATGAGCAGCAAGGACGAAAGGTTGCTTTCACCGGTACCTTTGTGGGACTCGCAGCGATTATCGGACCTGCATTCAGCGGCATTATGGCAAGCAAAACCTCCGTGCCTTTTGTCTTTACATGTGTAGCTGTAATGGGCTTTTTCCTAGCCATCCTGTCCGTCATTTTTCTGCGATCCACTCAGGCCTGCAAGAAAGAGAAGCTTAAGAAGGACGTTCCAACCTCAGCCCTGATCTTCAATACTGGGATAATCAAGGCTTACGGCGGTGCCTTTTTGCTCATGTTTTCACAAGGCGTCATCGCTTACCTTTTGCCCTTGCATGTCCAATCGCTTGGATACGATTCGAAATTAAGCGGTACGTTATTGAGCACGTTTGGGATGATTGCTGTTCTGATTTTCGTGCTTCCGACCAATCGGATTTTCGATCGTGTGGCCCCTTCCAAAACGATGGCCATCGGAATTGGTTTCATGGGCGTGAGTCAGCTGCTTATTGGTCAGTCCAACACGACATTGGCACTGTACTGCATGTTAGGACTATATGGGATAGGCTTTGCTCTCTTGTTTCCCTCTGTCAATACGATGCTTATTCAATCGACGCCGCAAGAATTGCGGGGGAAAGCACACGGTTATTTATACGCCTTCTTCTCTCTCGGTGTGGTCGTCGGCTCAGGCCTTTTAGGTTGGCTGCCCTTCTCCATCGAGGAAGGGTTTCTGTTCACAGGAAGCCTTCTGCTCGTGTTTGCCGCTTTCATAGCCATGCATAAGCAGCGAGAACGCTTGCTGAATCAACAAAATAATCGATAGTAGCCGTCGTTTGTAACAACAAAACCTCCTCAACCACTAAGCTAGTGGTGAAGGAGGTTTTGTGCTACTGCTTTCAACCGCGGAATCACTACGAATCAGGCATGCAGCCAACAGCCCAATGCCAAGTACGATTGCAAGCAGTACAAAAGTAAGTTTATAGCTGCCAACATTCATCAAACGGATAGACAATATCGGCCCAAGACTTGTTCCCGAAAACAGGATAAACGTATAAACCGAAACCGCAATTCCCCGCGATTTGCCCCCTAGCTGTCCAATAAGCGTGATCAGGGAAGGAACAGATAACGCAATTCCGGCAACGAAAAGCACACTCGTACCGATCAAAAGAGACAAATTAGATATCATACCGAGGGAAGCCATACTGACCACTGCTAGACCTAACCCGCAGCGTAGCACGGAACGTAAGCCAAACCGTTTTGCCAGCCCGCCCGCCAGCGGAGAAATGAGCATACCCACTACACCAATCGTTCGAACAAGCAGAATATCCTTGTTGCTAAGCCCAAAATCGGGTCCCGCCAAATAACTCCCCAAGACCGTATACATATTAACGAATGACATAAGCAATACAAGAGCGATTATGTAACTCAAAACGATATTTTTTTGTTTGAACAGGGAGGGAATTCGCTTAATCGGCTCCCAAATATTCACGGTAGCAAGAGGACTCTCTTCTTTTGGCAGCCACCTCATCACCACGAGCAGCGTCACGAAATAAATAGCAGCAAGCATATAGAATACGGCGTGCCAACTGTATTGTTGACTCATGAAGCTACTGATCACTTGACCAATGATCCCAGCCGCCAAAAATCCTGTGCTGATAAATCCGATTGCCGTTACCCGTTTTGCCGCAGGGAACATTTCCACAGCATAGGCGAGTGCAACAGGCGAGAACGTAGCTGCGGCAGCACCTTGCAAGCTCCTGAGAACAATGATCCATGCGAAATGATTTGCGCTACCAAGCAACAAAGAAAATAGAGCCAGAGCAATCATCCCGAACACGATCACGCTCTTGCGGCCATACTTTTCGGACAACGGTCCATAAATCAGGCACCCTATGGCAAACCCAACCGAAAATGCGCTACCTACTGCTGCAGCCTGTGTCAATGTAATACTGAAAAGATCGGCAAATATAGTCATAAGGGGAATCGTAACGTATAAGCTCGACATGACGAAGATTCCTGACCAGCATAGGATGGCAGTCATGAGTGAGTAGTTTCGCTGTGACATCGTACACCTCTTTTTCAATTATTTACACACATTATAGTTAGATTATCTAATTATATTCATAAAAAAATATGATCTTATCTTCCCACCCCCAGTTTCTCTTCCATGCTACGATTCAACTTCATCAAGATTTTTTCCAGCAGCATCCGTTCTTCCTCTTCTAAGTCGCTTATAATGGAGGAGCAGGCAGCCCAGAAAACTGGCAGTGCTCTGGCTACTAATTCTCTGCCTTCCTTTGTTATTTTGACATGAATCTTGCGACCATCCAGCGTGCTTTGCTCTCTGATTATCCAGTGCCTTTTTTCCAGCCAGTCCAGCAAAGCTGTAACAGAAGCACGCCGAATGCCCAGCCTGTCTGCAAGCGAAGAGGGCGTGATAAGTTCTCTGTCTTCATGTAACGTCAGCAACAGCAATACGTCCCATTTACTCTCCGTTATGCCGAATGACTCCAAATTCAAATCAATGGTGTCTATGGCGTTATCCCCCAGCCATAGCATCAATAACCCCAAATGAGCCAATTTGCGATCCGTATTTTGCAGAGCTGTTTTTTCCATCAGATCCAAATACGGCTGAATACCTAGTTTTGGCAATTGATCAGATGTATGCTCTCTCTTGTTTTTTCTGCTCATAATCCACCTTGAATATAATTAGATTATCTAACTAAAATCAATATAACGGATTCATTTGGAATTTGCAACCCCCCTGGCAAGACGAAAGCCGAGATCATCAATACGAAACGTGGGGTGACTGCGTCTGCGGCACGTCGCCCCACAGCCTCTGGCCTCTTCCGCCCAGCTGCCACCGCGAAAAATTCGGTAGGTGCCGTAGACGTTCACATCGTAAAGGTCCCAACACCACTCCCAAACATTTCCCAGCATGTCATAGAGCCCCCACGCATTCGGCAGCTTTTGTCCTACCGCATGTGCTGTACCCTCAGCGTTCTCTTGGTACCATGCGATCTCATCCAGCTCGCCGTACCGATAACCACCCGTCCCTGCTTTGCACGCGTACTGCCATTCCGCCTCTGTCGGCAGACGATAGCCATCCGCTTCCTCGTTCCATACGACACGCTCACCGTCTTCACTTATCGAATAGCATTCTGTGAGACCCGCTTGCTGAGATAGCAGATTGCTAAACGAAATCGCATCGTTCCACGAGACATTTACAACGGGAGCCTCTGGGTGGTCATTCGGTCCAGCTGCTTTCTGTACCACCGAGAAGTACAACGCATTCGTAACAGGAATCGGTGCGAGTAAAAAAGCGTTCACCTCGGTTGTCCATGTGGCCTTGATTCGATCGTCCCGTAATTCGATTTGCCCTGCTGGGATGTTCACCATGGTGTACGCCCGTTCCATCTCTATTTCACCTGGCTTAACTTCTCGATCGCCTGCTCTTCGGTCGGCAAGAAAAAGATGTCCTTTCCGTTGTTGGATTCATAGATGAAGTCTTTTAGACTTTTACTTGTGTACACCGAAAAATCTCCTACAATTGCCACTTTCACCCGATAATTGATGAACTTTTGCAGGATCTCGCCAGCAAGGCGTGTTTTCAAATCGAAAAAGCTTTCGTTAATCAATGATTTGTTAATAATGATACGATTACTGTCTGCCTCATAGTGTACGGTTGCAATCAGATCCAGAGCTGACTGCACATCAATAATCAATACCTCGCTACCACTCACTATCGCAATGTTTCCCACGGCTGCTTCTACCTTTGTAATATTCATGTGTATCCTCCTCACCTTCTATTGATGATCTGCCTCACATAATCCTCACAAATATATCGGTTGTCTTCGCCGTTTGCTGGCTGAACGCTCGCCACTCGAAAGAAGCTCAAGCCCACAACCATCGCCATGAGTCCGTAGGCAGCGCTTTGTGAATCCTCTACAGACATAAGCCCGGTTTGCTTGCCGTAATCAATAATCTTTGTGATGCCCTGCAAATCTCTCGTATAACTCTTCGCAACTACTTCTTGGAGATTGGAGTCCAATGCGGCTTTGGAGAAGAATTGTACAAAGAGTCTTGCTTGATCTTCATGCGGGATGTACATGTTAGCGATGCCATCCAGCTGCGAAACATTGATCCCTTTTTCCTTGTCGTTCACGTATGGCGGCAAGATATGCGTAAGCGTAACATCCATCATTTCCTGGGCTGTCATGGTGTTCTCAATGTCAGATTCGATTTTCAAGCCATAATAGGCCAAGAATGCCTGAAAGGCTTCACTCGTCAAATTGTCCTTATTCTTAAAATAATACGTGACGACACCTTTTGAGCAGTCTGCATACTCCGCCACCTTATCTAGCGTCATGCCATCAATCCCGTGATTGCTAATACAAGTGAGGGTCGCATTGATGACATCTGCTCGGCGCTTTGGTTCCATTCCTAATTTGGGCATGATCTTACCTCGTTTATTTATACTGTACGGTCGGAATAAAAAAAGTGTACACAATTATTTTCCAGTTTGTCAAACAAATGGGTTCGACAACAAAAAAAAACACGCTTACGCAGCGTGTTCCATCAAGACGTTACATGGCAAGTGCTTGACGATTGATCCGATATTGCCCTGGTGTCAGCCCCGTCCATTTCTTGAAAGCATTTTGAAAGGCGCTTGGATCTGAAAAATGCAGCAGGTACGCAATCTCCCCAATGGAATGCTCCGCTTGCTGTAAATACCCCATCGCTATTTCTTTGCGGACATTCGTGGACAATTCATGATAAGAAGTGTCCTCTGCCTTTAGTTTCGCTTGCAGGGATCTCGTACTCATATGAAAAGCAGCGGCAGTCTGCTGTAAGGTCGGAAAAGCCGCAGGCATACATCCCATCATCCATTGAAACACGCGGTCCGAAAATTCCCGCCCTCTGATCAGCTTCTCTCTAATTTCTTCCGCGATTGGTTCAAAAGCTTTACGCAGCCGAACATCTGAATACAGGATCGGATATTGCAAAACTTCTTTGCCTATCAAGAGCCCATTTTCTTTTCCACTAAAATAAGGCTTCATTCCGAACAAATTCAAATACGGAGCGATATCGGCCGTAGCGTCGTGTGTGAATTGTATCGCCTGTAACGGAATAGACCGGTGACTCATATGGACAATCAAGTGGTACAAGGAGCTGACCATATCCTCCATACAATGTCGAGAAACGCTCCCAGGGCTTTGTCTATGAAAGCGCAGGAAAACATCGTTCCCCCGCTCTTCCCAATCCAGGTCGTACCCGCTGCAAAGGATCACGTGATACCGCTGATAAGCCTTCAATGCATCGACGATTTTTTCGGAATGCATCATGACATAGCCAAGAATGCCCAGATCGGCAATATCGGTTAACTGTCCTTGATGCAGCCCAAAATGATCATCCTGCGTATAAATGGCCGCTTCCTTCATCAAACGCTCGAGCTCCGCTTCATCAATGCGCGCCTCTACATCTTTTAGCAAGCTACTGTCGAAAGAAATATGGTCACAAAAACGCTCAAAATCAAGCTTCTTGTGAGTAATTGTCTTCATAATCGGATACACCATCGAAATCGCAAAGCCATGCGCATTTTCCAAGTACGGAACCTCCTTTGCGTGAATCCACAACATTTATGCGCTTTCGATCATTCATCTGTTCCACTCCACACGATATGCTGAATACAGTTCAGTTTACCACGATCTGTCGGTAATGGAATCAACTCTACAGGGGGATATGAAAATGAACATTCTCGTTATCATCGGACATCCAGATCCCGAGAGCTATTGCTCTGCGTTGGCGCACGCCTATATGAAAGGAGCTAAAGGCAAAGCAGCACAGATTCGCACCATTGATTTGAGCCAAATCTCTTTCGACCCAAATTTGAAATACGGATATCGGAAAAGAACGGAGCTGGAGGATGACTTAAAAGAAGCGCAGGACCTCATCCGTTGGGCGGATCATCTGGTCATTGTCTATCCGACCTGGTGGGGCACGATGCCCGCTATCTTGAAGGGATTTTTCGATCGTGTCCTATTACCCGGATTCGCCTATAAATATCGGGAAGGCTCTTCTCTATGGGATAAGCTGTTAACGGGCAAAACCGCCCATGTGATTGTGACCATGGATACTCCGTCTTGGTACAACCGATTGATCTACTGGCAAGCCGGACATCTCGTGATGAAACGCAACATTTTGAAGTTTTGCGGGATTAAGCCTGTGAAGGTTACGGAGATCAGTGGGGTGAATGCCTCAGCCGAGGAAAAGCGCAAAAAGTGGCTGGAGAAAGTTAAGCAGTTAGGAGAGAGGCTAGCCTAGTCGTACGGTGAAAAAACCGAAACAGAGTGACAAAAAAACTCAAGCCTATTTCAGCTTGAGTTTTTCCTGTATCCTTACTTATCAAGGTGCTTTTGCACACTTTCCAAAAACTTGATGTGGCTATATGCGGGGCCGCCTTCCAGCAGTGGATCAGCTAGTTTATCCAAATCTTTCACTGTCCTGCACCTGCTTCCTAGCCTTCCCCCAGCGCATCTCTTTCATTGGAATGATTTACCTAGGCAAATAAATCGTGCAAAGTGTATTTATTATGTAGCTGATTGTGAGTATGATAATAGTAAAAATAATAAGAAAGAGGCTATCATATGGATTCTACTTTTTCATCAAGAAAAGCAACAAAGACGAAAACCCTCGTTATCAATGCACTTTTTATCGCTTTTACACTCGCAGCCACCATGTTTATCAATTTACGACTCCCGATCATGGGGAACGGTGGACTCATCCATCTCGGTAACGTGCCTCTTTTAATCGCAGCTTTTGTGTATGGCAGAAAAACAGGAGCTATCGCTGGAGCTTTTGGTATGGGCCTCTTTGACCTTATCTCCGGTTGGACAGCATGGGCACCATTTACCTTCGTAATCGTAGGTGCAATGGGCTATGTAGCTGGCCTCATCGCCGAAAAGGTGCCTGGCAATCGGCTATTTGTGTACGCACTCGCAGTTGCCGCTGCATTGGTGATTAAGATTGTGGGCTACTACTTTGTTGAGGTTATTCTTTACGGTAACTGGATTCAGCCTTTTGGCTCCATTCCTGGGAACGTTTTGCAGGTGGTTGTAGCCGCGGTTATTGTCATCCCACTGGTGGGACGCTTGAAGAAGATTGTAGGGCAAGGGTAAAAAAGGAAGGATGGGGCAGATCCCCATCTGGTATTATCCCCTTATGGTAGACAGTAAATAAAGAGTTCATGATACCATGTACTCAATACTGTTGACCGGAGGGGTTTTTTCATGCCACCCAAAAAAGGACAAGTCTTTTTGCGTTATAGCGATGAACTCAAGAAAGAAGCTGTTCGATTACGACTTGAAGAGCGGCTGACCTATGCGCAAATTCGAGGAAGATTAGGGATTAAGGGTGATGCCCAAATCATCGAATGGGTTCGTAGACAGCAAAACGGAGAGTCGTTTGAGGATTACCGGGGGAGCTGGGGAAGGAAGTTGGATAAGCAAGCCCGGTTTCGTACCATTGAAAAAATGAGTCATATGTATCCCATCATGATGCTGTGCAGGATTGCGGAAGTGTCGCGATCAGGTTACTACAAGTGGAAGAAGATCTTGAAACCACGTGCTACTCATCGTGTTGAACGAGATACCAACCTGAAGGAACAAATTCTTGCCATTCATCGAGTTCTAAAACGATTTCTGTCATGCACGAACCTCTCCTTTACAAATCGATTATTTTGTTAATCCCTCATCACTTGGATCCATCATGTTGAAATCAAAATCTGTAAATATTGACATATTTGTAGTACGCTTATTTTGCCCGTTGTAAAAATCCTTCTTATCCGTTGATGGAACGCCGTGTGCGATGAAAGTCGCCCGCACGGTGTAGGCTCGAACGAAAACCCTCACGAAGAGAAGGGAATAAGTCGAGAATAGCTATACTGATCCAATATTCACTTTACAAGACAATCTAAATGGTCAATATCCCTACCATTTCGTTGAAGGCTCCTCCCAATACCTTATGCCAAAATTTCTCGCCACCCAGCCATTAAGAAACGCGACTCTAACTTTTGATTTGAATGATGTTTTCACTCCAGATGCATCCGATTTGTATTACATTGCTTCTGATCGCAATGAAATTGGTGCTGATAAAATTAATGGCTCCGTAATTACGATTCATAATGTTACTCTTGATAAAGGACAGTTAATCATTTTTGACTTAGGATCTTACACAATGCCTTCTGCAGGAACGTATAAATTTTTCATTTCTGTCGATTCAAAACACACGCAAGAAATGGTATTGGATATTTCTAAAAATTAATTATCCATCAACAGCCCTCGGGATGACCCGGGGGGATATTTTTTCGTCTAGACTGAAGGCTCGCCCCCCCCCCCCGCTGC